>JBAXBD010000345.1:0-6682 GCA_037142165.1 Schlesneria sp.
CAGATGGAGACTCTGGCGGCCAACGAGAGTTGGTGGGCAGATACTCGCGATGCTCTCTCAAGTGTTGATGGCCGTTCGGGATCATCGTTTTTCGATGCGATCGATTCTCTGCCGGTCGAAACAGGTTCGTCTTCGGTTCCGCTCGATTTTCTGGCTCCTTCAGATAATCCGGCGATGCTCGGGAAGCTTGGGGAATTCGAGATTCTGGAAGAAATCGGCTGCGGTGGTATGGGGATCGTCCTCAAGGGATACGATCATGAATTGAACCGGTACGTCGCCGTCAAAGTTCTGCATCCGTTTTGTGCTACCAGTGCTGCCGGTCGGCGTCGATTTGTTCGAGAAGCTCAGGCGGCTGCGGCGATCGTCCATCAGCACGTCGTCGCCATTCATGCGGTCGATGCGAATCATCATCCACCCTATCTGGTCATGCCCTTTGTTCCGGGCGAATCGCTTCAGCAGCGGCTGACGCGACAGGGAGCGTTTGACGTGATTGACACGCTACGGATCGGGCAGCAGGTTGCCGAAGGACTGGCCGCCGCACATGCCCAGGGGCTTGTTCATCGAGACATCAAGCCGGGCAATATCTTGCTCGAACGAAACGTCGAACGAGTGTTGTTAACCGATTTCGGTCTGGCCCGAGCGGCTGACGATGCCAGTTTGACTCGCAGTGGAGTAATCGCTGGAACGCCACAGTATATGTCTCCGGAACAGGCTCGTGGTGATCAGGTCGATCACCGGACGGATCTTTTTAGTTTGGGAACGGTCCTGTACACGATGCTGGCTGGTCATTCGCCCTTTCGAGCCGAATCGGCGATGGGAGTTCTTCGTCGAGTCTGCGATGAAACCCCTCGTCCGCTGCGCGAGATCAATCCGCATGTTCCCGAATGGCTGGAAGCGATCGTGATGAAACTGCATGCCAAGCAGGCGGTCAATCGGTTCGAGAGTGCCAGCGAGGTGTCGACGTTGTTGCAACGGTGTCTGGCACACATGCAGCAGCCGACGTTGGTTCGGTTGCCGGATGAGGTTTCCAGGCTGGTTGAAAAACCTGGGAAGTACAGTCATTGGTTGCTCGGGTTATCAGCGATTGTGTTGCTGGCGGTTTTGGCAGGATTCATTCGATCGACCATCTTGCCGATTGTTGATCGCAAACAGATTGCGGAAACGAGGCAGTCGGGCAACACACGAGTGATGGAAACCACCGAGGAACAAGGCTGGGACGACGGATTACAAACCGAGTCGGAAGAGGTTGACCGTGGACTGAAACAATGGGAAACGGATGCGGAGTTTTAATGAAGGAAAAAGACAAAGTCGAAGGCAATTCGACCAAGCCCGCGACCCACGAAATAGCGACGCAACCCCACCGCCCCCTTGGCGGTGGTTAACGGGCCTTTGCACCAGAACGTGCCATTATTCACTGATAAGATTTAACAGGAATTCCTAGGGCAAAGGCCCGTTAACCACCCCCGCAGGGGGGGTGGGGTTTCGTTTGAATGGCGTGCATGGCCGTGATTTTTTTTCGAAACAATTCATACGTTTCAGACCTAACTAGACCTGGAAAAAATCGTGAGTGAACAATCAAAAACACCGCAGTGGGTGAAAGTGGCGTTGGCCATTCAGGCGATCGTGATCTGTGCCGGTCTGCTGCTTTACGTGGCGTCGATCAGGTTGGTGAGTCACGTTCAACTTCCGACGCGTGCGGAAAATCGAGCCTTCGTCGAAGTTTCGACCGATGCACCGGCGGCGGCTTCGCCCAATGTTCCCGGTCAGCCATCTGGTGTTTATGCAGCACCACCTAATTTAATTCAGTCGACGCCATCGCCGTATGGCCCGGATAGTGACCCCTCGTTGGGGCCGGTGAATTTTTTGCCCGCGCCGTCGCTTTCCACTCCAATGGAGTCCGATACCGCAGTAGTCAATCCGACATTATCGAATGCCCAACCATCAAATCCCCCAAACTCAAAAACAGAACACTCGAACGAAGAAGTCACGAATCAAACCGCTTCTGACTCAGAAGCCCCGAATTCAAACCCATCGGCGGTCATTGAGACAGCCAAACAGGAAACATTCCCAGACAGTAAAAATCAGATTCGCGTCTTCAGGCTTCAGCGGGGATCTTCGGGCGAAATGTCCAAAACTGTCAAAGAGATCTTTGACAATCTGGTCAAGGTTTCAGCCGACGAACGGAGTAACAGCCTGATTGTTGTGGCGAGTCCGCCAACGTTGGAAAAGGTCGCGGATTTCATTGAGGGAATGGAAAGACTCGCGAAAATTGCTTTCGTTGAGGAAATGAAGAGACAGGACGTAGAGGCTCAGGCGAAACGTAAATCCTCAGACGGTCACGAAACTGCGACGATCGAGATCCAGCCAACGCCCGCCGAATCTCTTCTTGCAAAACAACAGGCACTTCAAAAGCTAATGAGAGCATTCGGGAAGAATCACCCGAAAGTCCGCGCGGTCCAGGACCAGATCGAAGCTGAGCAAGCCAGACTTGCTGCGGAAAGCCCCAAACAGGAACCTCAACGGGATGCCGTGATTGTTAATGACGTGCAAAATCCCGTTGGAAAATTTCCGTCCGACGAACTTGATGCCGAATTCGATCGACAATCCAGACAACTGGCTCTTCAAATTCGAACGGCTCGACCGAACGAAAAAGCGAAGCTGAAAAAAGAGCTGGAAGCAATCACCAGGAAACAATTCGAACATCGACAAGACCGCCGCAGGGAGGAATTCGATTCACTCGGTCAACGTGTCGAACGATTAAAGGCCAGTTACCAGCGAAGACAGTCACATCAGAACGAAGTCATCCAGCGCCGGATCAATGATCTGCTCGACCCGAACACAGATTTGCGCTGGGATGAGACGGAAATGCCAGCCGACTCGTTATCAATTCGTGACGAAGGTGCCAATGCGATCGAAGCCGTGACTCAAGACACATTTTCGGTTAGAGCGATGCCGTCGGAAAAGACACTTCCCGCAAATCTCGATCAGCCGGAATCAACCTACAACAGCGTGACTCTGTCGCAGTGGATGCGTCTGTTGGAGACCGAGCGAAATCTTGAGAAAATTGCCGAAGCTGTGACGGCGATGAACCACCTGATCGATCAGGCCGATCCAACCCAATTGACACGTGCGATTCTTCGTGTCATGCGAGTCCATGGTTCGCGAACAGGGGATGTCACCACAAGCGTGATCAGGAACGGATCAGTGAACCTGCTGAAGCTACTCCCCGGCGAGATCGTCGTCGAGGAACTCATCGCGGAATTGGCTGCCTCAAGTTCTCGCAAACCGACCCAGGACTTTTGCGGATATTTCTTGAATTCGGTGAGATCGCAGGGGGCGACTGATACCCACTACGGAATCGGGAGCAATGTTTTCATGGCCGTTGATTCGACGACGGTATCGAACGCGAATCAACGGCTCAGCGTTGAGATTCGTCGTCGTTCGCGTCGACTGATCGGCGTGTTGGTCAATGCGGCGAACACAGATGAAGGTTTGGCCAAATGGGCAATGCTGTGTGCGGGCCACGTTGTTCATATCAGCGATCAGCCAATCACGAAATATCCGGACTTGATCCCCCTGGTCGAAAAGCTGTTTGATCACCCTGTCGATGTTCAGAAAGGGGCTTCATGGTTCTACAGCCGTGCCGTTGCGGCGATTCTGCTAGGGGAAAGTGGTTTACGAGTTTCCGATGTCCAGGCCTTTGCCGCGAAACGAATTGAGGACGAAGGCTATATCCTAGCCCCAAAATACGCAGCAAATAGCATGCGCTGTCTCGTAGCGGTTGCCCCTTTTTCACCGGATGCGGTCAATCTTTTCGGCAGAACGTTGGAAGAAAAATGGGGAGAGGTCGTGGCTTTTGATAAAGAGACAAAGGCTTTCAGCACAAGACATCCCTTAGAGGAGACGATTGAGGTCGATAAAAAGGGGCCGCCAGACGAATCCAATGGAAAAAGGTTGAAGGAGCAATGTAAGCGGATCATCGAGGCGCTGGCAGAGATCGGAAACCCTGCCGTGCCAGTGATTCCAAAACTGACCGCAATTGCGGAGTTTCCGGCGATTGTCGAAGGTCCGATCGAAAGCGTTATGGGCGGTTTTGGTGGTATGCGCCCTGGGCAGTCCATGACATTTCAAGACCTGGCGAAATCGGCGATCAAGAAAATCGAAGAGGCCAAACCGAAGCCCGATCCACAACCGTTGCCGGAAGACATTGAGTTTTTAAAGCAGGTTCCGATTATCGCCGTTGGAAAGCCAGGCGTTTCACCGGTCACAGATCAACCGTTACGCGACTTGGTGACGCCGCTAGCAGATCCCAAGCCTACTGAAACACCTTATGATGGGATTACCTATTCGCAATGGTTGAAATTACTTGAGACCGAACGCAAGCCCGAGAAATTGATCGCCGCGATCGGGACATGTTCTCTGCTGGCCGCAAAAGGAGATGAACGCCGAATTGCGCGACAAATCTTTCTTGCGGAAGGATTCTTCGAAACAGAAAACTGGAGCAATGAGCGACGGTCTGCGTGGGATGCTGGTTCCGATGCATTGGCTCGGCTGCCTGGCGACGCCGTGATTGACGAGTTCCTTTACGCACTTCGGGATGAAAAGTCTTTTTCCGCGGGCCGAGGCTTTCAGGCTTTTTTCCTCACGAGAACAGAAGCAATTCCACATGCCGAACAAATGCGCTTTAAGGCGGCGGAGGTCATTGCCGAATTGCTGAAACGACATGCGACGTTGTCGAATCCCAAGGAAACCCATAACAGCATGCTGGTCGCGGCGAGTTCCGTTTGGAGGAACTCCGGCAAGCCGATGAAAGACTTCGATGGTTTGTCGCCGCAACTGACAAAATTGCTGGCGGACGGGTTTTCGATAAAGAATACACCTGAGTTCGAACAATGGATGATCGCGGCAAGAAATGTGGTCGTTGGGGCACCTGATACCCCTGATCTGGCCAACCTCCTGTTGGCTCATGCCAAAAAGCACGACCCATATGGTTATCCGTTGATTGAATTAATTGGAAAGCTGGGTCCACGCGCGGAACCGGTCGTTTCGGAACTCGTAGATCTTTTTCTGGAGAAATTGAAAAAGCTGGAATTACTTCCAGCTTTAATTGGCCGCACCGGACAAGGAGTAACTTACCTGGTCACTGTCCCTAATGGGGAAGAGTTAAATTTACAGCGAGTTATCGCGATGGAAGATCAGAAGATGCGAGTCCAGCTGATTCGAACGATCGGTGAAATTGGTGTCGGGGCGAGCGGTTATCAGTTGCTTTCAGAATTGAAGCTGATTGCCTTCCGACCATCCTCGCAAAGGTATTTTGAATTTCTTGACGAGATTTTTCTTGCAGTTGACAAGTCCCTCTCTCAGTTCGGTGCAACCAAATACCCACGCGATGAGAAGCGGCTTTTAAGTGATCTCTGGCGTCTCAACGGGCGATGGAAAGTTGTGACCAGGTTCGATAACACGGCTGCCGCAGAACCACCGCAAGACTTTATCGTTCAGATCAGAGATAACCAATTCTCTTGGGAAACAGCCCCACCAAAGGGCCATATTCTCAATGAGTTCATGAATTCTCTTGATATTCGCAGAAGCAATATGACTTACAAAGTGACGGTCATTGATGCAATGTCGCCGAAGCAACTTATGCTTGCTGCAAATGTTCGCCTGCCGCCTGGTCAAGGAGCTGAAGGACTTCGACTTACCATGGCCGGGATTTATGAATTGTCCGACGATACGTTGAAAATCCAATTCGCCAAACCTGACCAGCCGAGTCCCACAGAATTTACGAACGAAACGGGTCAGGTTCCCGAAGGCCAAATGCTGCTGGAATTTGAACGGATCGTGCCAGAAGCAGTGAAAAACCCCGACGGGCAGGAGTAAAACGATCGCGGATCGATTGGTTCACCGCATGCGGTGTGTTGGGCGTTTTTCGTCGTTGGATTTGGTGTCGACATGGGGTCAATTTGAAACGCCCCATGTCTTCGTTTTCCGGCCCAACGAGGCCGGCCGTTCACCCAGCCAGGGGAGCTCAAGCCCTGGAATGATCGGTCTCCCCTATTTTTCTTGAGGCCCAACGGGCCGACCGTTCCCCAAATGAAATTCGTTTAAAAACGAATAACGGGGAATATGCCGATTTCGTGGCGTGTGCGGTCGAACGGTTGGCCGTTGGGCCGCAAGAGGGTTCTTGTTTGGGTCTGTCAACAGGGCCGAAGGGCCCTGGCTGGGTGAACTGCTGGCACCTCCGGGCCGGAAGATGGTTGTTTCACGAATCAGGCTCGCTCTCGCGCAACTCATCGATTGAATTAGGCAAAATTATAGGCGCCTCGTTCACCGCATCGCCGTTGTGAATGTCATTCAACGGCTCTTCGCGTTGTTCCTCGGTCACGAAATACGGCTTTAGCTCATCTCCGTCGGTTGCATCCGTTAGTTGAGATGACGAAGGCGGGTCACGCCAGTTTTGAATCTCGGATTCACGGCTGAACAGCCAGTCGAGCGACATTGTCGTCAAGACAAAGTCTTTATTGGTGGAACCGGACCCGGCGTCCGTTGTCATGTAGTAACTGGTGCCGATGTTCAAGCGAACGCGTGACGTGAACCAATAGGACATGCCGACTTCGGGGATGATCGCCGCCAGGCCCTTGGTGACACCTGGAATACGATCACCTTCTTGAACGAGGTTTCCTTG
>JBAXBD010000346.1:0-6681 GCA_037142165.1 Schlesneria sp.
GGCTGCCCGATCCGTTGTCGGTGATGGATACCGACACGATTATTTTATTTTCTGCAGGAAGATCAGTTATGTTGACACGTCGCCAAGTTCTTGCCGCGTCTGTTGCCGCGACGACTCTCGGTTCATCGGTTTTTGCGAAAGACGACAAAAACCTGCCGAAAGTCTTTTTCGATATCACCATTGGTGGCAAAGCCGCCGGACGAATTGTCATGGAATTGCGGTCAGACGTTGTTCCGAAAACAGCCGAAAACTTCCGCGTACTTTGTACGGGCGAGAAAAAAGGGCTCGGTTTCAAGGGTTCGTCGTTCCACCGCGTCATTCCGGGCTTCATGTGCCAGGGTGGTGACTTCACCAACGGCGACGGGACGGGTGGAAAATCGATCTATGGCGAAAAGTTCAAAGACGAAAACTTTGAATTGAAGCATACCGGTGCAGGGGTGTTGAGCATGGCGAACGCCGGCCCGAACACCAATGGATCGCAGTTCTTCCTTTGTACCGCGAAAACCGCGTGGCTCGACGGCAAGCACGTTGTCTTCGGAAAAGTTGTCGAAGGAATGGATGTTGTTCAGGCCATTGAGAAAGTCGGTTCCCAATCAGGTCGAACTGCGGCGAAAGTCGTGATCGAAGATTGCGGCGAAGTGAAGTAGACTCGTGATCGACGACTGGTTCGAATCGTGTCGATTTCCATCGCACTGCAGGATATTACGGGGGCTTCGGTTTTATCGAAGCCCCTTTTTTCAGTTAATGACTTATCGCGCCAAAAGAAAAGGATCATCAAATGTCAGAACCAAACCCCAAAATCTATTTCGAGATCAGCATCGGCGGGACACCCGCTGGCCGGATTGAAATGGAATTGTTTAAAGACACCGTTCCGAAGACAGCCGAAAACTTCCGTGCACTTTGCACGAACGAAAAAGGCTTTGGCTACAAGGGATCGTCGTTTCACCGCGTCATCCCGGAATTCATGCTTCAGGGGGGTGACTTCACCAACCATAACGGGACTGGTGGAAAATCGATTTACGGCAATAAATTTGAAGATGAAAACTTCAAATTGAAACACACCGAACCTGGATTACTCAGCATGGCGAATGCAGGTCCAAACACGAATGGATCTCAGTTCTTCATCACGACCGTCGTAACATCATGGCTGGACGGCAAGCACGTGGTGTTCGGCAAAGTGACAAAAGGGATGGACGTCGTTAAGGCTGTTGAAGCTGTGGGGTCCTCGCCGTCAGGCAAGACATCGAAGAAAGTTGTCATCGAGGATTGCGGCGAAGTGAAGTAGACTCGTGATCGATGATCGGTTTCTCACCGGATGAATCTGATCGCTCAACGGGGTATCTAAGGGGCATTGATCTGATCAATGCCCCTTTTTCGTTTGGGAAAAGGTTACAGATGTAACGAAAAATCGATGAGTGTACCTTGGTTCGCGCTTCGGTTTATGCCTTACCCGGGCCTCGTTAAGCGATCTTAAGAGAGAATGTTTGCGTCGCCGGTGACGGTACGCTTTCTTAACAGAAAGCCACGATTGTGGGTGCCACGGTTTTACCGTCTTCGGTAAGGCCGTGCTCTTCGTTGGCGTTATCGAAGCAGTAAGACACGGCCTCGTCGAAGACTCCAAAACCGTGGCACCTCAAGTTTCCACTGCAGTTTTGACCGTTTGGCGTGACGCAATTTTCTTGCAACCATTTGGGCGTTTCATGGCGTCAGCCTCCTCCTTTCGAAGAAGTTACCGCATCGGAGGGCCTTCACAAACCAGCGTTACGTCGCGGCCAACGCCGGGCCCGCAAGCAACTGATTGGCGGCGATGTCTTCCCCGCAGTTAAGCCGACTTGTGTCGAACTTCACTTCGCGTTTCAGTCGGTAAGCAATGTTACCGAGGTGACACAACGTGCTGGCTGCGAGACCGGTCTGCAGGTCGGCGGCAGGTGATTGCCGAGACTTCACACAATCGACGAAATTTCTCAGGTGCGCACCCTGCAAGTCTGATGCATCGGCTGTGACGTTTTCGGAGTGGTCGTAGACCTTCCAGCCACCGCGATCGACAACAAGGGTGCCCCGTTCTCCGTGAAATGAGACCCCAGAACTGCGGCCTTCTAATCCATGTGACGACCAGAGACGGTGTTCCCACAGGATTGATTTGTCGTGGAACGCATATTGAACTGCCAAAGTGTCTGGTGTTTCCTGATCGTCATCAAAGGAATATTTACCACCCATGGCCGAGATGCGCGACGGCAAATTCACCGCCAGACCCCACCGCGCAACGTCGAGCATGTGAACGCCCCAATGTGCCAGTTCGCCGCCGCCGTAGTCCCAGAACCAGCGCCAATTGAAGTGGAACCGATTGGGGTTAAAAGGGCGAGCAGGGGCTGGTCCGAGCCATTGAGCATAGTCAACGGTCGACGGGACGTCGCAGTCGTGTTTGTGTCCGATCGATTTACGGCGGTGCACCATCCAGGCTTTAGCCAGATTGACCTGCCCGAGCTTGCCGCTGCGCAAAAAGTCGATCGCTGAAATAAAGTGTGTTCCGCTTCGCTGCTGCAACCCGACCTGCACGATCCGGTTTGAGCGATGTGCGGCAGACAACATTTCGGCACCTTCCGCAGGGAAGTGTGTTGCCGGACTTTCCACGTAAACATCTTTACCCGCCTGGCAAGCCAGGGTCGTCATTGCCGCGTGCCAGTGATCTGGTGTCGCGATGATAACGGCGTCGATCGACGAATCGTCGAGCAGTCGGCGAAAATCTTTTTCGACCGACGGAGCTTTTTGTCCCGCTTCAGTGACGGCATGAATGGCGGGGGCAAATTGAGATTCATCGACGTCACACAGTGTTCGAATCTCAACATCGCTCAGCTTCGCAAGTTCAGCGGTCAGCAGCTTCCCCTGATTTCGGACCCCGATGACACCAACGCTCAGCCGCTCGTTTGATGAACGACCCTCAGCAATGACTGACGTGGCAGCAGACAGGCCGACGACACCAACCGCAACTCCAGCCGCACGCTGAGCGCTTCGGCCAAGGAACTGGCGTCGATTCACGGCACTGATGTTTAGCGGATCGGAACTCATCACATCACTATATCCGATCCAGAGAGTCGACCCAACGTCCAATTTCGTCGATCACGATTTCTTCGGGATATTTTGCTCCGAATCCCTTGATTGTCGTGAATGAAACGGGAAATTTGAGTTTACGCAAGGCGTCGACAGCAGAACTCACTTTAGACAGGATTTTGTCGCCGTCGCCACAGACGAAAAAAAACTGTTGACGGAATTCCGGGTCGTTATCCGTCGGTCGAGTCAAGAATGGTGCCCCCGCAATGACAACACCTCGCACAAGCTCGCGATGTTTCGTGCTCACCAGGGAAGCAATTCCGGCTCCTGTTCCGTAAGAATGCAAAACAATTCGATTGGCATCGATCGTATATTTTTCACGGATGTGACCGATCAATTGCTTGATAAATTCAGCTTCACCCGGTTGCCAGCCACTCGGTTTATCGGCCTTAGGTGCGATCAGCATCAGGCCGCGCCGGTCGCAAACCGACTTCCATTGCTTCAGCACCGCCGCTTCCATGGGGTCTCCGTTAGGATGAATCCAAACGACCAGACCGTACGCGTGAGTGTCCGCATAAGCTTCGGGGACGTAGGCCCAATAATCATGGTCGCTTCCCTCTAGGGTTGCAGTAAAGCGTCCGGTTTTCACTTTGTCGTCCGACTTTTTGTCGGGCTTTTCGTCAGCCTGATCCTTATTTGCGAGTTCTTTTGGAATCACCGGCTCGATCAGTTCGGCTGGCAGTTCGTCGACGATCTGTTCCGGCAGCGAACCGAGCGCGACTTCGGCATCGGCCGCCTGACCATCGCGAACGTACGTGACTTTGACTCTGTCGCCAGGTCGACTCCGTCCGACCAGATCACTCAGCATCCGAGAATCTTTCAAATCGACATCGTTGTATTTGACGATTCGGTCGCCTCGTACTAACCCCGACAGCTGAGCTGGACTCTTCGCGAAGACGAGCCGTACGGTCGTACCGGTTTCAACGGAGTCAGGAGAAACCACCTTTCGCTGCGGCAAAACTCCGAGAAACGGGATTTCGTAGGGAACGAGTTCACCGACCATTGTGAAGTCGAGCGGGACTGTCGCATCACCTCGCGAGACAACTAGTTTGACCGAGTCTCCAGCATATTTTCGGCCAACAATGTGTTTCAATTGTGCGACACGAACGATTTTTTCACCGTCAGCTTCAATGATCCGATCATTCGCCTTCATCCCAGCCTGTTGAGCGGGTGAATTGTAACGAACTCGATCAACGACCGCAGGGACGTTTAACTGCGGGCCACCGGCAAACGTGATCCCCATCAGGCCTGGCAGCAGATCAGCTCCTTGTTTCAATCGATCCAGTGATGCATAGATGTCTTCCAGAGGAATCGCAAAACCAATCCCCCCGTCATACCACTCAACCCCCGCCATGTCGCCACCTCCCATCGGAGAGAGAGGCGCGATGACCCCAAGTACGCGGCCTTCGATGTCGACCAGGGCACCCCCATAGTTTACGGGCGATGTTTTGGCATCAGTCTGAATCGCCTTACCCCATACACGGTTCAGGGCACTGACAATTCCGACACTCAGGCTGGGGGTCGAGTTATCGAGAGTTCTTCCAAGCGCTAATGCCCACTGTCCGACTTTGACCTCATTCCTCGGAACCGGTTTTGCCGGAATCAATCCATCAACTTCGACATGCAAAAGTGTGAGCAGGCGCAATCGATCGTTGGCAACCTGTTTTGCCGCCAAGCGGCGTCCATCGGGTAGTGTCACCAGAATCGACGTTGGTTTTCCGACAAAATTGAATGAACTCGAAATGATGAAGCCGTCTGCGGAGACGACGACGCCCGATGTTGGCCCGTTTCCCAACAGGACGTCATCGACCTGATCAAGTCCCCCGACTGTTTCAATTCGGACGACACTCGGGTCCGCAAGTGCGGCAGCCTGCTTGAACGCGGTTTCTTCAAGGGCTTCGATGACCCCGTCAGCGGCCATCGCTGTTGAAGCGAGGGTCAGGCCGATGACGAACAACAATCGAATCGATCGCATGGGTGTAAAAAGTCCGGGAACACTGCTTAACCGTGTTTGGTCAAGCAGTGCTCGTCCGTTGGGACCAAAATCGTGAAGACACTGCTTCTCCGAAGACTGCGAAGCAGTGGCACACAGTCCAAACATCAATCGTTGGTCGAGCGCGATGACGTTGTTCAACTCGGAGAATTTATTGCACATTTTGGCTTGGGTACTCCACAAACTTTGTCCGTCACGATCACCGATTTTTGCAATTGATTTGTCGATAGATTGTATCATCGAATAACGATTCGGTGGGAATCGCTCGAAAATCAATTGGCCACAGCCAATACCATTCGTGGGGAACGGACCGAAACCAACCTGTCCAGGTCTCGCTCGGCGGCAGCAAGACTTCCTGCCGTTGTGCGATGCGTCATGATAATCAATGGAACGATCGGTACAGCCGTGGAATCGGCATCGACTTCCGGAGCTTCGGGCTGAATGACTGTCGCCAGACTGATACCGTGCCGACCAAGGATTCCCGTGACTTCTGCCATCACGTTTGGCCGATCTTCGACCGAAAGACGCAGGAAGTAGCGACTGGACGCTTCCTGAGCATTGATCAGCGGGAATTCAGGCGTTGTTCGCCAGAGATCGAGTTGCGCAAACGTCAATTGAGCACGCCCGATCGCCAGATCGATGATGTCAGCGGTCACAGCCGAAGCCGTTGGTAACTGGCCGGCACCGCGCCCGGAATACCAGACACTTCCAACGACGTCCCCATCAAGCAGAATCGCGTTGAACGGGCCATGAATCTGTGCCAGAGGGCGATCATTCCGAATCAGGGTTGGCCGAACACTCATTTCGAGTTTTCCGCCGACGAGTTTAACGCTCGCCAGCAGCTTGATGACGTAGCCGAGTTCGGTCGCATGTTTGATGTCGACCTGTTCCAGTTTATCGATTCCGGTGACATGAAATTCAGACGCCGTAACCTTGGTTCCAAACGAGAGTTGAGCGAGAATCCCCAGCTTTTGTGCCGCGTCCGTGCCATTCACATCAAGAGTTGGGTCAGCTTCGGCATAACCGAGTTTCTGGGCATCACGTAAGGCGTCACTATAAGACTGACCCCGAAGGAGCATCTCGGTCAGAATGTAGTTTGTTGTTCCATTCAGAATCGCCTGGATGCCGACGATCTGGTTCGCTGCCATCGACTGGCCCACGGCAGCGATAATGGGAATGCCTCCCGCGACCGCCGCTTCGAAGCAGACCGTTCGTCCATATCGACGGGCTGCGGCGAAGATTTCGTCGCCATGCTCGCAAAGCAGAGCCTTATTGGCAGTGACGACATCTTTTCCCGATTCCAACAACTGCAGCACAACCTCAAGTGCGGGATGGATGCCTCCCATCAATTCCACGGCAACCTGAATATTCGGGTCGCGAATCACCGACTGGAGATCGTCAGTCAAGACTCCCTGGCCCAGCGTTACGTCGCGAGTCTTTTTGAGATCGCGAACGACGGCTCGTCGAATTTCGATCGATCGACCCGCTCGCTGCCGGATTCTTTCCGGATGTTGTGTCAAAATCTTGGCAACGCCCGTACCGACATTGCCCAGTCCAATGATGCCAACTTGTAAAGCCGA
>JBAXBD010000347.1:0-6678 GCA_037142165.1 Schlesneria sp.
GCCGTTCCTGAAGTTTCTCGTACGAAAGTAATTTCCATTCGGGATCATCCTCGACCAGGTCCATGCCGGTTGGCTTGGGGAGGGGGGACGTTTTTAACGGCGGTGGCGGAGTGGTTTTCGTCACGTACGATTCGGGAGCAAACGCCACATCGATCGGTGGCAGCGGACCACCCGGTTCTAACGGTGCGTTTAAACAAAGCAGAAATCGATCCTGAAAATTCGAGTAGGCCAATAACAGAACCATCGAAGCCGCCTGTTTCTGGCCAAAATGGTTGACCAAACCAGCGAACTCGTCGTCGGTAACCGAATCCGAATCGACCGACATTTTGCGTGCAAACTCCAGTGCGGCCCGGTCATCATTTGACCAACCCGGGTAGCCGTCACGTCCCAGTGCGGTTATGTGAACATCGTCGACCCCTGCACGCCGAGCATCGGCGGCGGCATAGGCTTCCGCATAGTCACAACGATTGGCATGTGCCGAAATCCAACGCATGGCCCCCCGCAGACCTGGGGCGACCGGGCTTTTTGTCCGTTGTGCCAGGTCAAGTTCAAGAAACGCCGCAGCGGTCTTTGGTAATTCGGCGGCAAGCATTTTCGCCCAGCTTGGTAATGCCTGACCGCTTCCTTTGGTCGCAGTCGGCAGACGCTGCCAGGTCTCGGCATCAGTCGGCACGGGAAACCGTGGCTCGGTCCCAGCATCCGCCGCCGTCGCAGAAGTGCCGATCATGATTCCTGACTCGTCGATCAACCGCTTAGAAGGAACTGAATTGGTTTCGTTCATCTGAGTTCCTTTTGTATCGCGATTGCTGTCGAAAGGTGATTTGCAAATCGGGATCGATCAAGCGGTAACATGACTTGTGAATTCATGAATTGTCATCGCCTTGAATGGCCTGGCGTGCCCCCGTCGCTTTGTAGTGTATAAGTCGTCCGATGATTCCCAAACAGGATCGTTCTTCGTCGAGTTAAACACGCCTAACGATTTGCAATCGCAAACTAAACGTCAGGGAGATTTCTTTGATGGCGTCGAAGTTTCACTCAGCTTTTTCACCGAGTTTGCAGAAGTCTTTGGGGCCGAGGGACCGTCATTTTGTTTTTCGTCGATTAACGTCATGATCAGGGCTTGTTCCATTTCACCCGTTTTAAAGCCAAATGGACCACGGCCACTCTTGTAAGCCACTAGACCCGCACGATCAATCACGTATAAGCGGGCTGGCATACCGCTGTAAGCGTTACCAGTGGGATCGTCAATCTCATCCACCAGCAACGGGATTGAGGGCTTTAAGAGCGTATAACATTGACTTGCGACGGCGGTCCTCTGTTCATAAGTCTTGGGCTGAGCGACACTCACTCCTACTTTTGCGTTCGAGTCCATTTTCCAGCCGTCGGTCGGATGGGCCTCACGAACGTAAACACCAAGGAATACGGCATCGTCCTTAAATTTGCGGTACACCTCTTCGACACCTCGGTACATTGATCGAAACGGTCCACAAGTGAAGTTTCCGAAAACGATTACGACAGGCTTGTTTCCAATGACGTCGGCGAGTCGAATCGTTTGCTTGCCGTCCTGTGTCTTCAGTGTAAAGCCGGGTGCCAGATCGTTGACTCGGGGACCCTCTTGCAACGATCCCACCTCACCAGTGAACAGCCCTTGTAAAAGAATCTCTTTCGACGGTGCATCGCCGGGATTAAAGCTGGAGGAAGATCCTCCCAGCCAGGCGTTTCGCAGTTCTTCCGAAGTCAATTCATCCTTACCACCGGAAGCCCTTTCGAAAAACGCCAGCCACTCTTCACGAGCCAGCTTTCCATCGCCATTCGGGTCGATCTTGCGAAAGAGCCTGTTTACCAGATAGGACTGCTGAACCCATGGATTGCGTTCTGACCAGTCCAGGTCGTCGGCTGTGATTTTTCCGTCTCGATTGCGATCGAGTCGTTCAAACAATGGAGCGGCCCCCTGGAACTTGTCGGATTCGATTTCACCGTCGAGATCAATTTCATGTCGTCTGGTCAGCCACTCCCAATCGTATCTCGACTCCGCTGGACCGAACCATCCTTCACCGGCCCCCATCATCGATCCCTTCACGATCGCCAAATACATTCGAATGGCTTCCGGCGCGGTCCTTCCTTCGTAGGCTTTTTCGATGACTTCGACAGGAACTTTTTCGAGCTCCGGCCCCACGGAATACTCAACTGCAAAACTCTTTTGATCATGAATTTTCGCCGCAGCATTATCATCCGCAGAAAGACTGGCAGTCACAAACGTGGAAACCATAGCGAGACACCCTATTAAGTGAGATCGATAGATCTTCATCGAAGATTCCTTAAAAAAGATAGTCAAGTCGAAAAAGATTCTACATCTCAAGCGGCAACCGGAGGGCCTCGGTGAAACGATCAAAGGCGTTCGCGTCACAGGTCAATTGGATGATCTCGGCAACTTCGAAATCGTTGAAGTATTGCTTGAGGCGAGCGATGTCTTCATCGACGATCGTATGCGGTGCCGAGGTCAACTTTCGAGCAAATCGTAGTGCTTCGGCGTGCCCAGCAGTGGTGGCAGCTTTTTCGAGGTCGGCAAACGAATACAAGGCGGCCTCGTCACCACCCGAGGCACGGTATCGCGCTCGTGCGTGTCCTGCTGCATACCAGGCCCGGTTTTCACGAGCACTGACCCACGCGATCAAGATTCGCAGATCCGGCGGTGTCTTCCCCTCACGAGCCAGCGCTTGTCGCTGTCCCCATGCATCCAGTGCAACAGACAGGTTAGACATCGCTTGAAACCACACGGGTGGTGTAACACCGGGGCAATCCCTGGCGAGAATATTCCTGGCAACTTCGACCGAGGGAAGTCCAACAACTGGGGATCGCATACGTGCCGACTGAAGTGCGGCTTCGAATTGTTCCCGTTTTTCCCATTCGGGTCTTGGCTTGCTGTCAGTGGGAATCACTTTTGATGGAACGCTGGCAAATTCGGCTGAGGTCGGAGTGTTCAGTTCGCTATGTTCCGCTCCCCCAAACGACTGATCCTGAGGAATTCCTGTTGAGGAGGTCCAGCGGTTGACGGCGTTATATCGACTGACGGTATAGATGATGTCGATGATCTCGGCATCGCTGTAATACTTTTTCAGATCGGCGATGTCCTGCTCAGAAAACTGTTGCGGTGTCACCGTCAGTTTCCGAGTGGCTGTCATCGCAGCTTGCTCATTCGGCGGGAAAGAATCCCAGCGGCTATCGAGCGAAGCAATCTGGTCTTCAGTCATGCCGACTCGTTTCAGTTTTAACTCCTGATGACCCAGACAATACTGACAATCATTCGCTCGCGAGACGATCCAGAACAGCCGTGTTTTGAACCCATAGCTCGGATCGGCCTCAAGTGTCCTCAGCGTCGCCGCCGTCCCACCAGCCGGGCGTCTTGAAGAACCACCTCCCCAGCCTGAAATGACAAACGACTGCCATGAGGAAGGGAGGTAGATCGATCGCAGCCGGCCATTGTTTACAAGCGACCGCCCTGACGCAATTTCCTGTTCCGTAGGTGCAGGGAGTGGCAATCGCGATGTTCGTTGTTTTAACGCTTCAATTCGCTGTTTCATTTCTGGTCGAGTCGCGGCCGGACCACTTTCCGAATATACATTCGTCAGACAGGCAAGCGAGAATAACAGACAAAGATTCCAGTAATTCTTAAACATGAAAGTCCTCTATTGCTGAGGGAAAATGGTAATGGCTGGTGATGTACTGACGATGTATTTCACGGTCGATTCGGATGACCCTCGTTCGCTGCGAAACTTGCGTTTCACTCGGATGTGAAGATTTGAACCATCCGTCGTTGCGTCGTCCTCAAGAAGCTCAAACGAAGCTAATTTTTTACCTTGGCCCCATTCGGTGTCCCCCACGATGATATTCGGCTTCAGGTCTTCTGGCTTCGCCCCATCAACCCAGGCCTGCATTGCTTCTACCACGGATGCCTGAGCCAGATCGGTATTCAGCGCATAGCTTCGCGCCTGACCACATCCCATAATCCCGCCCACAGATATGACACATAACAGGGCTATTCGCGGTCCATGAATTCGGTTCATGATTTGGAATCCAATCAAAAGAGAGTGAATCGACGAAGACCTGATGAAGAGAACTTCACCAGGTCCGTGAAGAAGAATTGACTCAAACCTGGAAATCATTGAAACGTCGGCGGGTTAGAACTCGCCCACGACTTCACCGCCGTTACGGGTTCCCAGATTTCGCCAGGTCGTCAGATCAAGATTCTGAGAGATGAACCGGACTGATCCATCACATAACAGCAGATGAACGCCACCAACGTGCTGGCTGTTGGCAGTCGTGGCAATACGTCCTGGTGGAAACATGCACGAAAGGCCATTGGGTTGAAGAATATGATTGTACTGATTCGTCGAATGGTATTGTTGTAACCACGGTGCACCAACGTTTGAGTAACCCTGTTTAGATAAGTCACTCAGGTTTGTCGCGTTGCACTGCTGCAGGGCTTCGTCCGCAGTAGTGGGATAAGTCCCCGGCTGGAAGGTATCGACTTTCGGTGTTGAAACAGCATTGCTTCCATCCCCAGTCATCTTTTCGGACATCGCCGCTGTATTGCTCAGGCCGTCCATCACGTCTGAGAATCTGACAATTGTGTTATGGTAGATGATTCCGTTAGGTGTGGGTTGACCCGTTGCTCCCGAGGTATACATGACCACTCCGGAACCAGCGTTCCAGTAATAGTTGTTTCTTCCGCCAATCGTGGCAGGCAGTCTGGTGGGATCTGATGGGCAACGGAAAAGCGGCAATTCGGTATTGCGGGGAATGATGTTGCTGACGTCGTCATACCCGACGTTGAAGTTAATCAGATTGTAAAGGTTTGCCTGGTCACAATAGGGGAGAAGCCGTGCATGGGCTGAAACAGGGTTGACCGTCCCGTTCACATCGGCAAGCGGAATGCAGAGATAGGTATCGTGATAGTTGTGAATCGCCAGACCCAATTGCTTGAGATTGTTCTTACATTGGGTCCGGCGAGCAGCCTCACGAGCCTGTTGCACGGCAGGCAATAGCAGTGCGATCAAAACCGCAATGATGGCGATAACGACCAGCAATTCAATCAAAGTAAAACCGGAACGGCGCGAACGTGTACGAAGCATAAGAACCTCCAAAAGCAGAAACGAAAGAAAAAACAAAATAGAAGAAGACCGCAGTCAGCAACTGCTGACACGCAATAAAACGGGGTCGAACGTCAAACGAAGATCAGCGCAACGACAAAGTCGGCACTGGGATCATGAACGACCGAGAGGCGCGACGCGATAAGCGTCACATTTCAGCGTATGCCGTTCTCTCGCAGACATCGTTGAACCAACGACGCCCCTGCCGAGATCAACAAAACACCATTTTTCTTTGGATGATTTCAAAATGCTCAGGCGAAAATAGTAAGCCTGAGCATTGTCGATTCTTTCAAATGCTCCACACGGATAAGCGTGGAATCATCACAGAAAGAAACTTCACCAAAGAAAATAGAACCTCTCGTGAAGAGGTCACACTTTGGGCGGACGATCCAGCCGGTAGGCGATCGTGGGCAACACTACGGGCTCGGAAGGATGAGCCATTAGTGAAAAGAGTGTCGGTGCAGGAATCATCACATCGGCCATCCAACCCCACCGATCCTGTGGTTCAACACTGATCACAGGCGCGGGAAGCGGATTCTGTAGTGGACGTTGTTGACAGGAAGGACCGTGACAGGGCTTCCGGTGAGGGGCTTTGCTAAATGGAACAACGCCAGTCGGGTCGGAATGGCCGCGACCCATCGTGCCCAAATCGTGCTCCAGCATGTCGGAATGCGACATTACTTGGCCATGCAGAAGGTAGTCACCGCATGTCGCCTCGACGCGAGAAGGAGTCAGTGAGAACAGCCCAAAAACAGCGACAAATGACAACACGTAGAGCGGCAATCGTCGATTTCGACGATTGAAAAGCGGCTCAAAACTCGTGTGGGATCGCTGCAAGAGAAGCTCCGAGAATCGGGTAACCCTTAAGCATACGGCAATGGGATCGTGTTTTGCAAGAAATTTCTGGAGAAAATGGCCGTGCAACGAAATTTAGCGAATCAAATACGGTAGAAAACATACAAGCGGCCTGGGGGGCTAGATTCATTTTTCCCACTGCGCTTATTGAATGTCAAAATCAAAAGTGAAATCTGACCGTCCGCATCAAGTTATTTGGGATCAGTGGAATCCGAAAAAAAGTCTTTATTGGGAGGTGGTCATCAGCCGTTCGATCCTTTGCATCAATTGACCGGCATTGCGGCCTGAGACTTCTATCGTCAGAACGGTTCCCGACACGGCCGCCAGTTGAAGCAGGTCAATCATCGATCGCCCGTCGACAGAGATCGCACCGTTTGAAATTGTGATCCGTCCCGTGAAATCAGCGATTTGTTCGATCAGTCGAGTACACAGCAACATGGTCAACCCACTCTTGCCGATCACCTGAAAGTCTCGTTTGACCGTCGGCCCGATGAATCTGTTCGAGTTGCCAGATCTGGATGCTTCAGATGGCGACGAATTGATCATCATTTCATTGAACCTTTAACGTGGATTGAGCTTCAGTTTGACGGGACGCAGCTTGTGAACGTCGTTAATTTGTGAAGCGATTCACCATTCACACGCGCATGGGAATCGCGGATGATTTCCACAGATT
>JBAXBD010000348.1:0-6676 GCA_037142165.1 Schlesneria sp.
GATGTCTTTCTGGCGATGAATCTGGCGATGGGGGGGCACCTGACACACGGAATGAATCTGAATTTTTCAGGTCAACTCTATCAGCCAATCCCATACGGGGTTCGCGAGTCCGATCACCGGATCGACTTTGACCAGGTCGCCAGGCTGGCTCGAGAGCATAAGCCGAAATTGATCATTGCCGGAGCGAGCGCCTACCCGCGTGAAATTGACCACGCCAAGTTTGCAGAAATCGCACGCGAGGTTGGAGCGAAACTGTGGGTCGACATGGCTCACTACGCAGGACTCGTGGCTGCTGGCATCCACAACAGTCCCGTACCGGTTTCGGATTTTGTCACCAGTACGTCACATAAGACGCTACGAGGGCCTCGCTCGGGTTTCGTTCTCTGCAAGGAAGAGTATGCCAAAGAGATCGACAAAGCGGTGTTCCCCGGATTGCAAGGGGGGCCGCTAATGCACATCATCGCGGCCAAAGCAATCTGTTTCCAGGAAGCGATGCAACCCTCTTTCAAGGATTATGGAAGACAAATCGTCGACAACGCAAGAACATTGGCCGAAACACTGATGTCAGGCGGAATTAAACTGGCAAGCGGAGGAACCGATAATCACCTGATGTTGTGCGATGTGACTTCGATCGGGCTGACAGGCAAGATTGCCGAGAAGGCTCTCGATCATGCCGGGATCACCGTCAACAAGAATATGATCCCCTATGATCAGCGCAAGGCACTTGACCCGAGCGGTATCCGCATCGGTACTGCGGCGCTCACTACACGTGGCATGCGCCAGACGGAAATGAAACATGTGGGAGCCTGGATTCTTCGTGTGCTTAAATCGCATGAAGACCTGGCTGTCATTGAATCGGTGAAGGGTGAAATCCGCGAGTTCACCAAATCCTTCCCGGTTCCCGGGATTGGTTAATCGTTTAACCCAAAGCCAGCGGCGCAGGTGGGCGGGCGTCCAGCCGATCTCTTCGAGCGTTGCCGAAGACCTGTTTTTTTGCAATTTCCCAACGAGATATGACGCCTCGGCGGACGTCAACTCCGCCGCTCTGTTTCCGCTTCTCTTCGAGGTGCGGTTAAACCAGAGAAATCGATTCAACATCATCGTGAAAAGAAAAGGGACTTGCAGGAGGATCGATCCTGCAAGTCCCTTGAATTTTGAGCGCAACTGAAGCGGCTCGCCTGAACGGCGACAATCGTTATTTGCCCTTCTTTTCGTTCTTCAATTTTCGCTTCTCTTTGAGAGACAGAACGGCTTTCTTCTGCACTTCCTTCTTCCCTTTGTCTTTCTTGCCTGTTTCCGCCATGCCAGTTCTCCGTTGCTTGAAAAAGACCTCATTCAGACGGAACACTGAATCTCCGTCTTCATGACGATAGATTAACAGATTCGGCCATCGTCAGTTACCGACCGAGCAGTTGTTCTGCCGAGATTACCCCGTTCATGCTCCCTGACCGAAACCCATCCAGGTCGATGGTCACGTATCTGAAACCAAGCGAGTGCAGTTCTGCGCGAACTCGCTCTCGCAGATCAGGGGCGAGAATTCTGGTCACTTCGTCTAACGGGATCTCGATCCGAGCGAGGTCGTTAGCCTCACAACGAACTCGCAATTCCCGCAGATCCAGAAGTTGTTTTAAAAACTGTTCCGCCTGGTCAATTCGACGGACTCGCTCAGGCGTTACCTCGACGCCATACGCAATCCTGCTTGAAAGGCATGGAGTCGCTGGCTTGTCCCATACGGAAAGATCCCAGAACTTTGCCAGTTCTCGGACATCAGACTTGGTCATCCCTGCTTCAACAAGGGGCGAACGAACCTGGAATTCGACGGCTGCTTGCATTCCCGGACGATAATCACCCTTGTCGTCAAGATTCGCGCCGTTCGCCAGGACATCGACTCCCAGCGTTGGTGCCAGTTCGGTTAGACGCGAATAAAGTTCAGACTTACAAAAGTAGCAGCGATTTGAAGGGTTTTTGAGGTAGTTCGAGTCGGAAAACTCTTGAGTCGAAACGACGACGTGGCGAATTCCGATCCGATCCGCAAGCTCCTTCGCTTCGTCCAGTTCACCCTCCGCAAGACTAAGACTGACAGCGGTCACAGCGACGGCATTCGTTCCACACGCGAGATGTGCTGCCTTTGCGACGACCGTGCTGTCGACACCCGCCGAAAACGCGACGGCGACGCGACCGTAGCTGGAAAGGAGTTCCAGCAGCCGTTCCCGCTTTCTGTCTAGCGCTGCGTTCAACATGGACATCGCTTGCATCAACCAACAATATCTGGAACAGGGGGGTAAATCGAACTTTCTCGCAAGTATCGAGGTTTGAGAGTACCGCTTTATCGTGCGACTCACAATCTGTCAGTCTTAGGGCTTAAACAGAACGGCGAAATTGCATGAAGTCTGTCGTGCGGAATGGGATTGCCGTATAATCTGAACAGTCAAGAAAAAAGGGGGCCGCGCGGTGACTGGTAGAACTGATTCCTCTTCTGTGGGTGAAACTTCGATGCGACGAACAATTCACACGATTTGTCTCTGTTGCCTGATTCTGGTCGCGCTGATGGTCGGTTCACTGCGAGCGGCGATCACTGCAGATCAAAAGAAGGAGTTGAAAGACATCGGAAGCGATATCGGCAAGATTTCGGCTCTGGTCTCAAAAAAGAAGTTCGACGACGCTGGCGCTGCGATCCAGTCCGCCGAGGAACGGCTCACCAAGTTCATCAAGGATGCGGAGTTGAAAGAGACCGATCCAGTACTTAAGTCTGTCCAGCTTCAGTTAGAAAAGGCAAAAACCTTGCTCGGCAAAGCCAGCGGCAAAGGGACGACCAGCTTCGCAAAAACGGTTGCTCCAATTCTCGTCGCCAAGTGTGTCAGTTGCCATGGTGAAGAAGGTCGGGGAGGCCTCAGCCTTGAAACATTTGCGGGATTAGAAAAGGGTGGTGCGAACGGCGGTATTGTCACGCCAGGAAATGCCGAAGGAAGTCTTTTGTTTCAGCGGCTGGTCACGGAAAACGACCAGCAACGAATGCCAAAGGGTAGAGATGCTCTCACACAAAAAGAGATTTTGCAGATCGGAACCTGGATTGCCGAAGGTGCAAAGTTCGAAGGGGATAAATCTTCCTCACTGGCAGACCTGTCCAAAGCTGCAGCCAGCGGGAAGCCAAGTCCTCCGCCGCGAAAACTGGTGATCGCCAAAGAGACCGGTAAAGAGACTGTTCACTTCATGAAGGATCTGATGCCAGAACTCGTGGACACCTGCGGCCGCTGCCATAACGATACGGTGAAGCGAAGCGGGTTCTCAGTAATGTCATTCGAAAAACTGATGAAGGGTGGTGAAACGGGGGTTGTTGTCGTCGGCGGTAGCCTCGAAAACAGCCGATTGTGGCGACTCGTGAATGGTGACGATTTGCCCGTGATGCCAGCGGGCAATCAAACAGGGATTACACGCAAGTGGTACAATAATCTCAAAACGTGGATTCTCGAAGGGGCGACGTTCGATGGTGATGATGCGAAGAAAAACTTCCCATCACTTGCCGAGCGGGAAGCAGTAGCGCTGTCCAGGTTTACTCCTGAAGAATGGCTGGAACGTCGGAAAAAATCCTCGGCGGGGGAATGGAAAAAGACTTTCGCAACGACGGAAGCGAATCATCGAGAATCGGCCGAGTTCTTGCTTTATGGTGACGTTTCCAACGAGCGATTAGAGCAGATCGAAAAATGGGCCAGCGATCAGGCCGCATCGCTAAAACAGACTTTTAAGGTCAAGGACGATCTCCTCTGGAAAGGGAAACTCGCCGTTTTCGTCTTCAAAGAGCGTTTTGGATACGAGGAGTTCAACAACTCGGTCCATCGCCGTGAGGTTCCGGCTGAAGTCATCGGACATTCACAGGTCACCTCCACGATGGAAGATGCATTCATCGCCCTTCAGGATGTCGGTGACACCGTGTCAGAATCCTCACCGGGAATGCACGTCAACGTCATTGAGCACGTCACGGGGGCATTCCTTAAACGCGGAAGCAAGGGACTGCCGGATTGGCTCGTTCGTGGAACCGGGCTGGCGCTGGCTCACCGAAAATCTGCCGGCAACGTCTATCTCGCCAGGCAGCCTCGTCTGGCAAGCTCGATCCTTCAGGAATCGAACCTGACAGAACCTGAAAAGGTGTTTGTCAACGGAACATTCGCCCCCGGAGAGGTCGGACCAATCGGACTGACCTTAGTTGAATTCTTACTGAAACGTGGCGATATTCAGTCGTTCGGGAAATTCGTCAGTGAGTTGCAAAGCGGCTCGACCCCCGAAGCCGCGATCAGGGCCGCCTACGGTGCTGATGGAAAGAACCTGGCTTTGTCTTATGCCTCATCACTGCCAAGTGGTGTGAAAAAGGGGAAAAAATAATGACGAAATGCATCGCCCCGGCGGGCGGCTTGTAAAGTTTTATCTATGACAGACGTGATTGTGGTCGGTGGAGGAGTGATCGGTTTGTCGATCGCCTGGGAACTTTCTGGATGCGGGTTGTCCGTGCGAGTTCTCGAACAAGGACAGTTTGGTCGCGAGGCCAGTTGGGCCGGAGCCGGGATGTTGCCACCCGGAAACCTGGCGAATGCTCGAACGCCAGAAGCTCGCTTGCGGGGTGCAACACACCAGCTTTGGCCAGACTGGACGAATCGATTGACGTCATTTACCGGGATGGATAACGGTTTTTCCCGATGCGGTGGGGTCGAGGTTCGGTTTCCAGATGACACTGATCGATCTGGCTGGGAAAACGGTGTTAATGCATTGAAAGAAGAAGGGGTTCTGATTGAAACCGAGGACGTTTCGGAGATCAAACGCCGTTTTCCCAATTTAAGCGCGGAAGTTTCGCAGGGCTATTATTTGCCGGATTTTTGTCAGGTCCGTAATCCTCGCCATCTCAAAGCACTGCAAATCGGCTGTTCAATACGCGGTGTTGAACTGGTTGCTGAAGCGCCAGTCAAAAACATTCGAACAAAAGCAGGTCGAGTCGAGGCTGTCCATGCGGGCGGGAATGATCACCGGGCGGCGGAGTTTGTCTTTGCAGGAGGGGCGTGGTCTGGAGAGTTTCTCAGTCAACTGGGAATTCGATTGGAAATTGAACCGGTCAAGGGTCAGATCGTCTTACTGCGTACCAGCCAACCCGCTTTTCCTTGCGTATTACAGGTAGGTCGCGAATACCTCGTCCCGCGAAATGACGGCCGTATCCTCGTTGGTTCGACAGAAGAACGCACAGGTTTTGACAAACGCAACACGGCAGAGGCGGTCGGCGACCTGATTCGATTTGCCCAGCGACTTGTTCCGAATCTGAAGCATGCCGAATTTGAACGCTGCTGGGCAGGGTTGCGACCGTACTCAGCCACCGATCGGCCATACATCGGTCGACTTCCGCAACTGCACAATGCCAGTATTGCGGCGGGGCATTATCGATATGGACTGCATCTGTCACCGATCACGGCCGTATTGATTCGCCAGATTCTGCTAAACCAACAGGTTCAATTGCCGGACGATTGTCGCGTCACTCCTGGAAGCGACTCAGGCTCGTTTTGGTGAATCGCGACGGTTCCGTTGGTGACTCAGCCGTTCTCATCAGTCTGCCAGGATCAAAAAGAGGTATCAAATGCGAGCGGTCGTACAAAGAGTGTCTCGAGCGAAAGTGACCGTCGAAGACGAGGTCACCGGCGAGATCGGCAGAGGGATGCTCGTTCTGCTGGGGGTCTCAGAGGATGACACTCACGATGACGCGCGGTACCTCGCAGACAAACTGGTCTCGCTCAGGATATTTCCCGATGACGAAGGAAAAATGAACCTTTCGCTCGCCGACGCTGGCGGTCAGATGCTGGTGGTCAGTCAGTTCACTCTTTTAGGCGACTGCCGTAAAGGACGAAGGCCAAGCTTTATCAAAGCCGCACGTCCTGAGATTGCTGACTCGCTGTATCGCACTTTCGTCGTCGAAGTCCAGGGTCGTGGAATCCAAACTGCGACTGGCCATTTCCAAACTCACATGGACGTCGAATTGGTCAACGACGGACCCGTCACGTTGCTCGTTGATAGCCGGAAAGAATTTTGAACGGGCAAAAGGGGAATGGGCGGCATGGACCAATCGGACACATGCAGCAGAACCCTGATAACAATCCGCGAACAAGACAGGGGAATCGTCCAATTTCAGCGACCCATGGAAATCAGGCGTTTTTTAGATCAAAAGGAAACATAACAGACATTATCGGACGTTGCGTGTCGGTTTCAAAAGCGGAGGTTTTGCTGATATCGCCTGCTTCGCAATAAATCGTATGGGCCCCGTAAGACCCTGTAGCTCCCATGGCTCTGGATTCACGCGGGATTGACGCCTACACCAAGACCGACGTCTGCTTCAATATCGTGGCCAGTCGATCAACTGGCACCGCTTACCAACGTCTCTTCAAACTCACCGATTCGTCTGAACTTCTGGTAGCGTCTTTCCAGCAACGACTCAGCGGAAAGCGTTTCGAGCGATCTCAAGTTTCGAACGATGGTCGCTTTCAACGTACTCGCCATGGCTCGATGATCGCGATGCGCGGCACCAAGTGGCTCGGGGATCACTTCATCGACAACACCGAATTTCAGCAAGTCAGGTCCTGTGAACTTGAGTGCATGCGCGGCCTTACTGGCGAACTCGACACTCTTCCACATGATCCCTGCACATCCT
>JBAXBD010000349.1:0-6636 GCA_037142165.1 Schlesneria sp.
TGGCAGCGGCGCGGCATCGCCTGCAAGTGACTCGAAAAATACCGTGGCGCCGAAAGCGGAAACTGCCAAGCCTGCACGTCCAGCGACGGCAAAAGCGGAAGACGTTAAGGCCGCAAGATCGCGTATTTCTGAACTGGGTTCCCGCGCGAAATCCACACCAAAAGATGGCGATCTTTTGACGGAGATCGTCATCCAGGACGGATCAAACGTCACCGCCGATGATCTGGCTCTGTTCGGTAAGCTAAATGATCTTGAGAAACTTCAAATCATCAATTGCCGAACGCTGAACGATGAGATGGTCGCGTCGCTCAGCGGTTTAAAGAACCTCAAGAGCCTGTCGTTAACAAATTCGGCGATTAATGACGGCGGCGTTGAAACGATCGTCAAGTCGTTTCCCGATTTGACAGAACTCGACCTTTCCTCAAATACCAATATGTCCAATGGCGTCGTGAAGATTATCAGTGCCCTTGGGAAACTTCAGCGGCTGAGTCTCGTCCAGAACCGAATCAACGACATCGGTGCTCAGCGACTTTCAAAATTGCAGGATCTTCGAACGCTTGATTTGCGGGGCAACATGGAAGCCGGCAACATGGCCCTGGACGTTGTAGGCGATCTCGGGAAACTGACCGCGTTCAAACACCGAAGCACCGCCGTTGATGATACAGGGATGGAGGCGCTCAGTCGTAACCAGGCGATTGAATCGCTATTAATTCAGGATTTCGTCATTACGGACCAGTCAGGCCCTCACCTTGCCAAGCTCGGAAAACTGTCGCAACTGGAAGTCTTTCGCTGTCAGGGATTCGGTACTGAAGGGGTCTTGGCACTGAAGGGGATGGGTCTGACTCGACTGACACTGCGCGATCTTCCTAACGTCGATGATCGAGCGATGGAAGTCTTTAGTGAACTTCCAAAATTGAAGCGGCTGTATCTCCACGAACTTCCATCAGTTGGCGATAATGGCCTGAAGAATCTTGCCTCTCTTGAAGCATTGGAATTACTGGATATCTGGACCGTGCCTCAGATGACAGATGCCACAGTAGATGTCATTGCCAAGCTGCCACTTCTTAAAGAACTCAGCATCCGGGCAACGAGTGTCACCGACAAAAGCATCGACACGCTGCTGAAAATGCCTGCGTTACAAACGTTAACATTCAAAGAGAATGGTTCTGTCACCGCCGAAGGGCTGAAGAAACTCGCCGCCAAGAAATGGGCGAAACTCGATCTCGGCACAACCGGGGGAGCCGATGGAAGCGACGCGGGTACACAATGATTTTTTGACATCTGAGGGATCAAACGTCGCCCTCTCGCTCCGCTCTCTGGTTCGGACACAAGGGCGGTGCGCGTTCTGAGACATGGGTAACACGGAGTGCCACGGTTTTGGCGTCTTCGACAAGCCCGTGCCTTCATTGTTCAATAACGTGTTCGAAGAGCACGGCCTTCCCGAAGACGGTAAAACCGTGGCACCCTTCATCGAGACTTTTTGTTCCAAAAGCATCTCCGCCCCAGCAGCGCGAACGTCCAATCCTCAGTTCGTTTCATCACGCCATCCTTGTCCTCCCGATACAAAATCTTCGCCCCACACAAAGACGTCAAACGTTTTTAGTACAAAGCGATTGGGAATCGACTCGGCGGAGAAAGGCGGCGACTTCGCTGTTTTAAGAAGACGCCTGGCTGAGCGCATTGACCTGCTGAAGAATAGACCGCTTCTGCGCATAGTAATTTCCGACGGCCAGTGACGGAATGAAAATCATTCCAGGGCACAGAAGGCCCCACGTCAGGTTGAATCGTAGGAGTCGTCGTAAGAGACGTCTTGAATCCTCGGCCGTGGCAAAAAAACGGTGTTCTTCTTGCGTCACCCAAATCAGGAGCCCCCGGTAAGTGTGATAAACGCATTCGACGTCACCCGATACAGGCGACTCGCGAAATTGGATTCCATTGAAGCACCGGTTCAATGGTTTCAGGGCAAATGTTCGGAGTCCTCCAAACAGAAGATAGATGGGAAAAACGATCACCAGCAAAGGGGCACCGATCATCACCAAAAGAAAAAACAGCCGTTCAGACCAAGTCATCGCAACTCTCTTTTTTCTGAGATGATTCGCTGCGGAGCATACAAGTTCGCTGCCTTCGATCCGCCACGGGCTTGCAATCAATTCACTAACACATTGGACCGCCAACGACAGCGCGTCAAGTTGACCACAAACCATTGCTGGCAAAGTTTTTCGATGGCCCGCAGATTCATTCCACGCGCGAGTGCACATCTTGAACAATTACCGCTTTAGATCGCCCCCCTCTTTTTTGAGAGCAAACTCGGCGCTGGAAAAATCGGCTCAAGTTGCAAACTCGGAAAAAACGCTAAAGTCTGCCGCACGAGTTGACGATCCAAAAAGTGGATGTTTGCATCGTCCGTGGTCCCTGCGCTTCCCGCCTTCAATTGCAAAAAACCGCCAAGGATCATTCTCCAGAAGAGCTTCGATGTGTGCCGTATAGCATCTCTTCTCTTCAGGAACTCGACGTTTTACGCGTCGCAGAAGCTCGTAGGGCCCATGGAGCGACAACTCCTAACAAATCGCCTGCGGCGGCTCGCGGTCCTGATTGTCGTTTGGACCTGCGTTTCATTCCAGCTTTCCGCTGAGGAACCGACATCGTCTGAGCGTTCTTTCTACAACGTTCCCGCGCCATCGGTTCTAGAATCGACTCCCTTCGCCAGATCCTCCAAAGAGGGAGCCGAAGGTACTCAACCATCAGAACGCCCCGAGTCTGGTGCTGGTGAAAAATCCTCCGAAAGATTGATCCCGCTGTATGCGGTTTTTGACGACGGTTTTTCCCTGAAATCAGTCGACGATCAGTTTCAACTCCGCATCCGAACATTGACACAAATCGATGGCAAAGGATTCTTGCCATCAGATCAGGAACCCGCCCGGAGCGGCATGTATATCCCTCGATTCCGAATCTATTTCGAAGGTCAATTGACCGACATCTTCGAATACGAATTATCGTTACAGCGCAGCGTCGAAGGAGCTTTCGACGTTCTCGACGCCAACGTGAATTTTGTCCGCTCGGAAGCGTTCAAGGTTCGAGTCGGTCGGGCCTTGGTCCCTTATAGCTATGCCTGGTATGACCACCTCGAGCAGTATTACATCACGCCGGAGCGGGGTCTGTTCGCGCTGAATTTCGGTCTGGCTCGTCAGGCCGGCGTCTTCGCTCACGGAAAACTGTATGAGAAACAGTTGCAGTACGCCGTCGGAGCCACATTCGGTCAGCTTTCAGGATTGGCTGACACCAACACAACTCGCGACGGGGTCGGCTATTTGAATGCCCGTCCCTTTTTGTATACCGAGAGTTTTTCCTGGTTACGTAATTTGAACGTTGGCGGATCGCTGGCGGTCGGCCAGCAGACCTACGAGATGTCCCCCCTTCCCTTGAGGACCTCGATCCAGACCTCAGAAAACGATGAAGCGGCGAACGCTGCCTCCTCTATTTTTCTAGAATATCAACACGGAGTTGTTGCCAAAGGAGAACGCTTGCAAGGGGCGCTGCACGCCGCACTCTACTCCGGTCCATTCTCTTTTGAGGCCGAATGCTATGCCGCTCGATTTGGAGTGGCACCCAGTCCAGGCGCTTCCGCCATCGGCATCCCCATTTTCGGTTACGATGTGACGGTTGCCAGCTTCCTCACCGGCGAGACGGTTGAAAACCGCCAGACGATCGCTCCGTTACGCCCGATCACGAGATCGGGGACCGGTCACGGTGCTTATGAGCTATTCGGTCGGTATTCAAGCCTTCAACTCGGCAGCCAGGTCTTTTCCGCAGGCTTGGCCGACCCGCACAACTGGACGAACAACGCCGGGATCACGGATATCGGAGTGAACTGGTATCTGAACCGCTACGTCCGCATGACATTCGACTGGCAACACTCGATGTACTCATCGCCGGTCCTGCTGAATGAGCAGAAAGATTTAAGATCCAAAACAAACGATCTCCTCTGGGTCCGATGCCAGTTGTATTTCTGAGTCAGTGGCACACGCTTCGATGCTTTGGCTGACGATAACATCCAAGCAAAGAATCGCACGGGCTACAAACAGATGATTTAGGGATTATGACGTTCGTTGCGTTCGTTCAACTCGGCCAGTTCGACCAGGAGGCTTTCGAGTTCTGAAAGGTACTCGTTTTGAGGAAGGGTCTCTTTCTGGTCGCGCAAGTTTTCGATGGCGAGTTCCAGCTCGTTTCGCTTGGTGCGAGCTTCGGGTGGTAGTTTGGCGTCCGTTGCGTTGGGGACCAGGTGCCATTGATGAGCTTTTCGGCCATCCAGGGGATGTCCGTCGGTTGGCTGGGCGATGGCTGTGAGCCCTCGAAACTGATCCGCGCGAACGCCTTGGCCGTCGCCGTTATCATCCAGTAAGGCGTGTTCGGTCGCGACTCGTCCGTCGTTGTCGTAGTACTCTGTCGTTCGGCGTGACGCCATGAGGAATGCCTCCCATAAGGAGGTCTGATCGTCTTTGTCGAGGTCTGCAGATGGGTCGTTGATCGCTTGTGACAAATGGTCGCCGAATCTGGAGAAGTTGATTTCGGTTCCCGATTTTGTTGAGGTGACCACGATTCGATTAGGGGCAGATAAAATGGGAATAAAAGGTCCGCTGGCCGAAGCACAATTGATAATGGCTGTCGGACGACGAACAGGTGCGAGCCAGTTCTTTAGTTCATCGGCTGAGACATCCGGGCCACGCAGATTGAATTTGGCAACTCGACGATCAAACGTCCCGTGACCGATCAGCACGATCCACAGATCACGGTTGGAATCGTCGTTTTCCTTCTCAATTGCGGCTCGCAAGCGATCATAGTCGGCAACTTCGATTTTCCCTTCGCCTCGATGCCGCCCGATGATCGTGGCAGGAATACCCGCCTGCTTGGCAGCCGCCTCCCATCGCTCGGACCATTGATAAAAGGAGATTTCAAATTGAGGTGTGCCGCCCGCTCCGACCACGACAATCAGGGATTGCGGTGGAGTCGTCGCTTTCTCCTCCGCCAGCAACATGGCTTGAGCGAAGAACACAACAAGGAACAGCCACGCAGAAATGACTGGTTTCATCAGGGGAGTCCTTTCCATCGTCGCAGTCCCCATTCGGCACAGAGGCAACCTGCAATGAGCAGTAACATCCAAGGCTGGTGCCAAAGTGGAATCGTATAACCCTCAGTTAACGGAACCTTGCGGCTTGGTAATGAGCGAACAAAGGTGTCGAGATCACGAATGGCAACGACTTCGCCGGAAGTTTGCTTCGCAATCCGTTCGAGTAGCTCTACGTTCGGGGTGACTCGCGCGAATTCGTCGGCGGCGGGATCGGCTGACCAGCCGGTGTTGGATTGACCGAGCGACTTTCCTTCGTGGTCGATGACTTCGACTGCGGCTCGGTAATGGCCTGACTGTCTCGATGCGAATGTTGCCTGGTAAAGTCCTGCTTCCTTGAGTGAGGGTTCCGCAGGTTGAGTGACCGTCGTGCCATCCGGGAGCTTCAGGTTAATTGAGACCGATGCATTATCCTGCGGCTGGAATTCGTTGGTCCGAATGCGAGCCTCGATCTGCATTAGCGGTTGGCCCAAGTCGTCCTTGGGGGTCGTACGCATTTCGATCCGATCGGGAACATCGGCGATCAGCCAACGAACCGTCTGTCGCCAGGCTTTGCCGAGATCGTCTTTCTCCCGCTGGGTGTCGGTTCGGTTAAGCTGCCACCGCCAGAGGTCTCCGATCAGCAAGGCACCACATCGGCCTCGACCAAACGCCTGCACGGCCAGCGCCGGAAAGGCCTGGCCCGTCGGTTCAGTCACTTCGGCAATGACCGTTGCACCAGGTTTCACATGGCCCGCTCGATTTAACGTCAAGAAATTCGGCAATTCTACCAACCGCTGCTGCTCTTCGGTTTCCGTTAGACGAAGACGTGCCCAAGGCTGAAGCCAGCCTTCTCGCGTCAGCCGCAGTCGATATCCGATGGGATTTGCCGACGCGGGAGTAGCCTCAAGCGATACCGGCAGCATCCGTCCGACGGAGGTTCTTTCGTATCCCCCTTGCCGGAAGGACTCCGCTCCTCCCAGCATCAGTAAACCGCCCCCTCGTTCGCTGACGAATCGTTCGAGGAGTGCAAGTTGATCGGGTGAGAAGAATTCCGATTCCAGATCGTCGATGATGACCGCGTGGAACTGGTAAAGATCCACTGCCGTTTTGGGAAACCCTTCGGCCAACTCGTCGGCGGTCTTCGTGTTCAAGCGGACGAGCACAGGCTGGTCATACCGTTCGGTCTCTTCCGTCTTTCCTTCGAAACCGCGGAATAACGGATTACTGACTTCACCCGCTTTACTTCGCCAATCGAACTTGGGTTCTTTTTTGGCAATCCGAATGACACCCGTCAGTTCAATCTGCTCATCGGAATCGATCGCTCGTTTGAGGAACTTATATTCCCAGTTGGGTCGACCACAAAGATAAAGGACACGATATTTGACACTTCCGCGATCCACAGCAACCAGTCGGCGATTGTTGGACAATGTCGATTCAATCGATGAGGCATCGACAAGTGGTTTCAAGACGTGGTCAGATGATGGGCTGGCGGCTGCCGGTTTTGCCGCTTCTGCCCGCTTGGCTTCGTCTTC
>JBAXBD010000350.1:0-6632 GCA_037142165.1 Schlesneria sp.
CTTGGCGCTGGACGGAAGCGGAATCGCTGGCCGATCCTTCTTCCAGAATCGACGTCGCATAGCGAGTGCCAACTGAAAGTCCAGCAGATCGTTGAACAAGATACGACGCATTCCGTCTCGATGCTCTTCGACCGTGGCGGGGAGATGGACCTGCCGTATGGCGTTGGAAAGTCCGATGACCTTTGCCCGAGATCGAAAATTCTCTGGAAGTGGATCGGGAACCAGATGGGCGAACTCATCCACGACCGACTTCATCAGCCGACGCATTTCGTGTTGTGCCAGCCCTTCTGTCAACGAATAAACGGGAAGCACACCTCCGCCATCACCGACGTCGTCGCTGCCAAGCCATTGAACTCGCGGATGAGAAAATTCCCAACGCCGAAGGCTGAACCGCGGCTTGCCGGAAAAGAGCACACGTTGACCAATCTCAAATTTCTTCAAGATAAAGGGCTGATTGAAGAAGACGCCCCGGACGAATCCTCCATCGGACTGGATGAGGATCGCCGTCATCATTCCTCCCTTTGCCGTTTCCTTTGCGTCTCGATCAATGACGATCCCGCAGACCGTTCGCAACTCGCCCTCTTTCAAATCGAAGACGCTTGAGACGTGCGTCAGATCAAGCACGTCGCGTGGCAGGTTCCACAAGAGGTCTGTGACATTCAACAGCCCCATGCGAGCCAGCAATTCGGCTCGTGCTGGCCCCACCCCTCGCACGAACTGGGCGGGCTTAAGGAGCGGATCGTCGGTGACAGGAAGAGTCATGAATCTCGCACGCCGAAGAAAGACGACCAGGACGGGCTTTCCTCAAAATAATGTCGATCACGACCATTTTCTGCCAGCCAAACGTCGTTGAGTGATTCATCAATACGACATCACTTCAAACACTCGGCAACCTTTTTGATCAGGCAAATTTCGCCTGTACCAAAACGGTTAATCAAACCGGTCAGTTTGGGGAGTCTCAACCCATCAGCGTGATCGAAAAAAGAGGCTACAAAAAAAGGGGGGGCTGGAAATCCAACCCCCTCTTGCTTGTTGTAGTACTGATATTGCAGAAGCAATACAGGTTGACTTCAGGGTGACCCGAAGCCAAGGCAATAGAAAGCCCTAATGCTTAGGCCTTCTTTGCAGCCTTCTTGGCTGGTGCCTTCTTCGCGGCAGCCTTCTTCGCTGGAGCGGCGGCAGCCTTCTTTGCTGGGGCGGCCTTCTTTGCTGGAGCTGCTGCTGCTTTCTTCTTAGCCATTTTCAAGTCCTCTTTCCAAGAGACCCGTGAGTGACCTGTCTCGACCGCTGACGCACCGGGCTAAGCAGTTCGGTAAAGACCAATCATCCACATCGAATCCGTTCGACTTGTCAACCTTGACAAGTCGCGACTCAGGCTCGTCATCGTCACTGTCCACATCAGATTGTCGCGGCAGCGACCTGCTGGTGTGACTTGACAGTGATGTCATAACGAGTACTGACATCGAACTGGGCGTCATCCTACGTATTTCGTTTTTTAGTTCAAGCCATTTCTGCTGATTAGAGCAGAGATTTTCACTGTTTTTTCAAAGTTTGCAGAGAGCGTGCGGGAACGCCAATGCACATTCACGCCTCATCAAGCATTCCTCGCATGGTTTGAAAACGCAATTTTTATGACACATGTCATACACTCATCCTGCCGCTTTTTTATTACGGATGTCATAAAATACAAGCGTGACACTTTAATCGAGAAAACAGGCTTTTTTGCGATGCATTAAGTCGTTTGAACCGATCACTTACGACAGCCTCGACATTGCGATCAATCGAGCAATTCGCTTCAATGACATCCGATGATCGATGTCAAAAAAATGATCGACCTGCAGCTCGGCCGCAACAAGCACGAACTTCCGAAGCGACCGACACCGGAATAACAGTTGTCAGCCGAAGAGACTCCCGAATAAGATTCAATTCTTCATTCGTTACCTCGAAGACTGTTGTGGAAGGAAGACTCGATATGAGTTCTGGGCAATTGAGTTTCGGAAACCATGGACTGGATGCCGCGAAGGAGCTGCAGGCTTCGAACTCGGTTACGGAACCTCGCCTGAAGCTAGGAATCGAACGAACACGCGATCGTCTGTTGAGTCTCCAGCACGCTGATGGTTATTGGTGTGCAGAACTGCAGGGAGACACAATCCTTGAATCTGAATACATCCTGCTTTTGGCGTTTCTCGGGCAGGGACAAAGCGTGCGTGCTCGCGAAGCAGCAGCCTACATGCTCGACCATCAGTGTGATCACGGTGGCTGGGCGATGTTTCCCGGCGGTCCGCTCGAAGTCAGTGGTTCAGTCAAAGCCTACCTGGCTCTCAAAATCACGGGTCACGATCCGAAGGCGGATTACATGGTCAGGGCCCGTGAGGCAATTGTCCGCGCGGGGGGTGTCGAAAAGGTCAACAGCTTCACTCGTTATTACCTTGCGATGCTGGGGCTGATTCCGTACAGCCTTTGTCCTGCTGTCCCGCCCGAAATGATCTTGCTGCCGCTGTGGGCTCCGTTCAATATTTACGAGATGTCCGCGTGGTCCCGGACAATCATTGTCCCTTTAAGTCTGTTATGGGCCTGCCAGCCTAAAACAACTCTTCCGCCGGAACACCAGATCGATGCGCTCTATGCGTCACCAGAAAAGACGTTGCCGAGCACGATCGGCGGAGTGAACCACGAAGGACCGGCTCGCGGATGGGTGAACTGGACTAAGTTCTTTCAGCAGGTCGATCGGATGATCAAGCTGGGTGAGCGGCTCGGAATAAAACCGTTACGTCAGCGGTCGATCAAACTGTGCGAACAGTGGATCTTGCAGCGACTTGAGAAGAGTGATGGTCTTGGTGCGATCTTTCCTCCCATCGTCTGGACACTGATCGGCCTTCGATGTCTCGGCTACAAAGACGATTCGCCGGTCATCTTGTCGCAATTCAATGAGCTGGAAAAGCTTGTGATCCGCGACGTAGATTCGAACGGCGTCGCCAAGGTGCGTCTGCAACCATGTCTGTCTCCTGTTTGGGATACGGCGATTGCCACTATCGCTCTTCGCGATGCGGGAGTATCACGTCACGATCCTGCAATTCGCAAGTCGCTAGACTGGATCTTGTCGAAGGAAGTCAAACAAAAAGGGGACTGGTCGCTCAGACATCCCGATGTCGAACCGGGCGGATGGTATTTCGAATTCAACAACGAATTTTATCCGGACGTCGATGATACATGCATGATCCTGATTGCTTTCGGAAAATGCCTTCCGGAAGGTCTTGGGGCAGATTGGACAATGGAACTGTTCGACGAAAAGTTACTCAAAGACCCCAAGGGACCGGTGGTCTTCAGCGGCCGCTCGTCCAAAGCGGAACAAGCGATTGCTGAATTGGAAGCGGCAGCTCCACTTGTGAGCGCCATGCGTCGGGGCGTCCGCTGGCTGAAAGCGATGCAAAGCAAGGACGGCGGTTGGGGTGCGTTCGACGCGGATAACACGCGTGAAGTCCTGACAAAAGTCCCCTTTGCCGATCACAATGCGATGATCGACCCAAGCACCTCGGATATCACAGCGAGGGTTCTCGAAAGCTTCGCAGGACTCGGTATTCGACCCGATAGCGACGTCCACAAGCGGGCACTCGATTTCATCTGGAAGGATCAGCAGTCCGATTTCTGCTGGTACGGTCGCTGGGGCGTGAATTACATCTACGGGACGTGGCAGGTCATCGTCGGCCTCGTTGCCAATGGAATCCCGATCAATGATCCACGCCTTCGGCGAGCTGTTGAATGGCTGAAGAACCATCAACAGGAGTGCGGTGGCTGGGGCGAGACCGCCAACAGCTATGATGATCCCACTCTGCGAGGCACGGGTGTCCCGACTGCATCACAAACGGCGTGGGCACTGCTTGGCCTGATCGCAGCTGGAGAAGCCAATTCGGCTGCCGCTCAACGCGGTGTCGATTATCTTCTCGCTACTCAACAACCCGACGGCACCTGGCGAGAAACCGAATTCACCGGGACAGGATTCCCAAGAGTCTTTTACCTGAAGTACCACTATTACGCGCTGTACTTCCCGCTGATGGCCCTCGCCCGATATGCAAAGGCTTTCGTCCAGCGTGAGAAGAATTAGGGCGTTGCTAAGAATTAAAGTTCGGGTTGAGCACCACTGCATCGGAGTCCACGGAAACGCAGTGGCTTCCCTTCTTTCCTGGTCATCAAAGAGCACTGGGTGACCGAAGACAGTCACCCAGTGGTACGCTAATTCGACAGGCTTTGACCAAGACTTAGCCTATTTGGCATAGTCAGCAGGCTTTTTGCCTTTGACGTAGCCGCCGAATTTGAATGGCGAGGGCTTGTAGTCGCCGATAATGTCGACTTTCAAATGGTCGGTGATTTTGCCCTCAAGCCCGACGCACCAGAACGTTGCGTTGACCAGCATCCGACGGACACCTTCGTTTTCGAGATCAGTCGATGAACCCATCGTTGTCGTAAAGACGCGAGCGGTCGTTCCAGAACTACCTTTGTAGCTCTTGGTCCATGCGACCGGCATCATCGGGGTGTTTTTTTCACCTTCAGCGGCTGGATCATTCGGTTTCATCCCTTGAACAACCTGCCCCAGGACCAGTGGCGTGCTGTCGCCGGGCAATGGCAGTCGGACACCGTAAACGTCAGTCGGTCCCCAGATCTGACCATCTTTGATTCCCTGAAGGATGGGATGCGATTCCTGTCCTTTGGCAATCATGCCACGTGTGCTTTGCGACCCATGATTGCCGTGGTGGCTGATCCAGGTCTCACCAAGAATCTGACGACCGAATCCTTGGGGATAGGTTTTATCGTCGGTATTCCAAGAGTATTTCGAGAACTTTTTTCCGCCTGGGATATTGAACGCGTGCGTTGCAGTCCTCATTCCGATCACCGGCCGGCCCGATTCGACGTAATCGACGACATGTTGCATCTGATCGTCTGGCAGATTTCGAAACCGGGTCGCGATGATCATCAAGTCGGCAGTCTTCAACGCTTCAAGCCCGGGAATGTTATTGTTGACGTCAGGATTGATATCGCCAGTCGCCGGATCAATTGCAAATACCACCGTACACTGAAACCCGTGATATTTGGAAAGGATCTTCGCAAGCTGCGGCAGACATTCTTCCGAACGGTATTCTTCGTCACCTCCGACAAGCACAACTTGCTTGCCTTGCCCCGGCCCGTCTCCACCAGGAAACGAAATCCAGCGATCATCCGCCACGACGTTCGTCGCCCCAAAAGACGTGACAATGGCTCCGAAGGTCGTTGCCAATAAGAAAACTCGCTTTAGCATTGATGTGTTCAGCACGTTGTCTCTTTCTTCAAGTTGTAGTTCATGAGCATGGTTTTAGGGTGGATGATTCATTTGCCCGAAGCACGAGCGAGGACGTTATTTTGGTCGACGAATTCACTTAAATTGTCATGGCGGTAAACCCGCCGTCAACCAGCAGGTTGTGTCCGGTGAGAAAACTCCCTGCCCTGGGCGAAGCCAAAAGCAGCAGGGCACCAGCCAATTCTTCGGGTGAGCCGAATCGAGCCATTGGCGTGTGCCGCATGATGTTCTCGACTCGGTCGGGTGTCAGAACCTTTTTGTTCTGTTCGGCGGGAAAGAAACCGGGCGAGAGGGCATTCACTCGAATTCCCTTTGTGGCCCATTCTCGTGCCAGGTTCTGTGTGAGACTGAGTACAGCGGCTTTCGTCAGAGAATACGTAAATACGCGAGACAGAGGTGGCCCCGCGCTGACCGACGCTATATTGATGATCGAGCCTTTCGTGCCTCGCTCGAGCATATCCTTCCCTATGACCTGACATGCCAGTCGGACGCCGCGAAGATTGACGTTCAAAATCCGTTCCCATTCCTCTTCGCCAATGTCAAGAAATGGTGTGGGAGAATTGACTCCCGCGCCGTTCACGAGGACGTTGACTTCGCGCCCACTCGCCTTCAGGTGAGAAACCAGTGTATTTAGATCGTCATGTCGAGTCGCATCGCAAGGGAAGTATTCGGCCGATCCACCGCGCTCGCTGATCAATCGGACTCGTTCGTGACCGTGTTCGTCGTTTCGACCAACGACAAGAACATGAGCACCAGCCGCGGCCAGCGCATCACAGAACGCACCCCCGAGCGTGCCCGTCCCCCCGATTACCACTGCAGTCAGTCCGTTGAGGCCAAAGATTTCACTTAAATAGTCGCCAGCAGCCATCGCACACTTTCCATGTAACGCAGAAGAAAACAGCCAATCTTGATTGCGGGATTTTGACTGTAAACACAGCGATAAACAAGCGGACACGTCAGTTGTTTACTCGAATGCCGGGGTGCCACGGTTTTGGAGTCCTCGACAAGGCCGTGACTTCATCGTTCGAAACCACGTCAGACGAGCACGGCCTTACCGAAGACGGTAAAACCGTGGCAGCCACTTTCGCAACTTACTGTTCCAAAAGCAGATCGTTACCAGCAACACAAACCTCACCTCTTCTGGTAAGTTCATCAGACTTGGGTAAACCTCTCGCTCCAGACCAAATCTCGATTCCCATCCCGCGACAGACGACCGGTCCGTTCGCTATAAAATGCATCGAGTGGAAATCGAGTTTCAAGAAGGTAAATCACAACATGACACTACATTGCAAAACATTGGGAA
>JBAXBD010000351.1:0-6607 GCA_037142165.1 Schlesneria sp.
GATGGTGACCTGACGCCCGATGACGTTGCGGCCTTTGACGCGGCGTTTCCTGGCGCGGTGAAGTCGGATCGGCGATTGGGTGCGGACGATGCTGCGAAGCTGCGGGGGATTCCGTAACCGGCAGAAAGAATGGGACTGATAGGACCTATGGGACTAATGGGACCCATGAAAAAACAATCGCATTTGTCGCATCGGTCGCATTTGTCCCATCAGTCCCATTGTTCTTCACACTTCAGAAACCAAAGGCCAGAAATGACCATACCAATCAACCAGACGCGCCCCACCAATTTCGTTTCCGGGTGGATTCGTGACCCTCAGCGGGTGGCAGCCGTCATCGCCGAACGTCGATCGCGTGGCGATGCCGTAATGTCTTCCACATTTATGGAACGTCATGCTCAGGAGCTGCCAGGCACCTGGGAGCGAATGAAGGCTCGTGGGGTCACGGGAGTCTTTTTACGTGACCGCGAACAATCGCTTCTGGGTCACTATCGCCGTCCATTTCTGCAGCGAGCAGGAACGTGTGTCAGTCGTGGCATGTGTCGTGGCGTTCAGACATCGCTTGACGTGGCGATTGCCGATCACTTCGAGCTGTTAAAACCGGTCGAGGTTTCGTTTGCGCCGATCTATACGATGGCGCGACACGAATGTGGTCATGATCGTTGCGGCCGGGATGATGGCGCGATCCTCGCGGATGCGGCTCGGGCCGTTCACGACTATGGCGTGGCCACGACGGCGCTGTTTCATGGGATGAGTGAAGACTCTGTCGAAAAGTTGGCGGTCCAGTACGCAGCCCCTGGAGTGGGAACGCCAGACCAATGGCGGTTGGCGGCGAAAGGGCATACGAGTGCCACGTTCTGGCCTGAAACGCTAAGCGTCCTGTTCGATTGTCTGGCCGCCGGTTACGCGGTTCCGTACGCACACAACTATGTCACGGGAAAGCCCAATTCGAAGGGGATTTCGGATCTGGGAGCTTTTGGTCCTCATTGCCGTTGTTTCGTCGGTCTGTTTCTCGACGAGAACGGCGAGACTCAGTTGGAATCGTCCGAGTCCTGGGGCCGATTTCCTGCCGGGCAGCCATGCGATCGGGATCAGACGATGCTTGTCGAACAGATCCCGCAAATCACGTTGCGATACGCGGGAGGTGAGAAGCGGCTTGCTCCTGGCGACGTCGGAGTGAATGCAAAACGGTACTGGGATCAGATCCAGTCGGGTGGCGAAGCCTGGGCCGGCGGACCGCCGACGTTTGAGGCAGAGACGGTGAGTGACATCGTGGCGCGACCATAAAAAAAGAGTGGCACGATAGGACATATGGGATCGATGGGACTTGTTTTTTAAGGGGTGTTGAGATGAAGGGCGTCGTGGCGGTTGTTGCAATGTTGGCCGTGATTTTGTTGGGATTCATATCAGACGTTGGTTTTGGACGTGATTCCCCCATCAAGGGGGCTGTCCGGCGGAGTTCGTCTGAGTTGGCTTATCGGAAGGCTGTGGCAGCGGTTGTCATTGCAAGGGCGGCGCTTGAGATTGCGGATGAACGACCGATTCTTCCTGATGCGCGAAGTTTTCAAAACGCGATCGAATCTATACGGCAATCGGTCGAGATTGATGATTCGGGGGGCCGGGTCACAAACCACAAAATTCCGTCTCCGATGCGAATTGAATTTCCGAACTCAGTCGTCATCCATGAGACCTTACCCGCTCAGTTGGTGATCGGGCATTGGGCTCATGGGTGTCAGGCGGGCGACAGGTTAGAACGGGATATTCGCCGAGTGCTGACGCCACTGGGCTGGAAGATTGGCAATTCGATCGGCGACGTCATTCAATTCGTTCACATTCCTCAAACCGAACCTTGTCCCAAGGTAACGCTGTATCAGAATGGCGTGATTCTGAAGTCGTGGGAGGGTTATCAAGATCGGTCGTTTCTCTCGAACGAATTGCGTCGGGCCTGGGACTCGGCCCCGAGCTCGGCGCAGCACATGGCGACGGCGGGGTCTGCGGGTGTCATTCACGCCCGCTCGCAGATTCAGTCTCTCTTTGACTGGTGGCGAAAAGAGATTGGCGAGGGGGTGACGGGATCAGTCAACTGGGACCGGACCGGTGCGCAGACGTTTCCTTTTCTGGCACAAGGTGACTGGTCTACTCTGGCGTTATTTGGCAAGTCAGGTCGAATCGAAGTTTCGGCATATGGCGCCAAGGCATTGCCAGTCGATTCGCTCGGGTTTAGCTACCGGGTGATCGGCGATGACATGTCGTTTGACTGTGAACCGGTGTTGGTTAAGGGGCTGGCTGGACGATTGGGGGCGGGTTCGAAACCAGGGGCGTTAAAGAATGGGACTTATGGGACTGAGACAGAGAACGACATCGTTCCAGCGGGGTTTGGGTTGATGGGGATCTGGACCATGACGACTGTGGTGCGTGACATCTTCGCTTTGCTGAATCCGACTTGTGATCTGCAGTTGGGTGGAAATGTTGCCGCGACGGGAGTGTTGAAGAGCGACACCTTGAGCGTCGATTTTCAGCAGTCCCCTTCGGTCAAGCTGGTTGCTTTATTCACATTTCAACTGGCGGTTAAGCGGGTCGAGATCACGGAACATTCGATCCGGGTTTTCTTTAGTGGTTCGCGGTTGGTGAAAGAGCGGACGTTTCAGGTGCAGTAGCGCCGCTCGCTGTCAGATGAGCGAGATCGAATGAGAATTATTTCGGCCCGATTTCTGGTGGGATCGGGATTGATCACAGTCAAGTTATTGAAAGGTGAAAACAGATGACTCCTGATGCAACGTCTTTAAGCTGGTGGTTAACTCAGATCGGTCCTTCCGGGATGATCATCTTTCTCATCTGGCGCGTGCTGTTGTTTTTGAAGCCGATCGTGCTGGATTTCGTCCCTTATTTCAAAGACCTGCTGATGGGGCATATCCGGTTGATGAGCCTGATGGAGACTCATCTCACGAATGGTGCGATCGCGCTTAAGAAAGTCTCAGAGACCCAGGATGGCCATGGTGAACTGATCCAGAAGATCCATGACACGGTCGTGAAATGACTCCGTACTGCGAATCCGCCGGGTGACGAAGAACGGTTTGTTTCAATACAGGTCGCCGATCACCCCGTTTTGAATGCAATTGACTCTCGAGGAATTATTCGATGGCGATCAACGTCGTCCAGACCGTGACGGCTGCCAGGCAGACGGCCGCGGGAAATGGACTCAACATCACGGCGTTTACAAACGCTGTGACTGCGGGGAACACGATTATTGTCCCGATCTGTTTTTACGGCGGATCGCTACCTGTTGTGACTGATTCCCTTGGGAATGTTTATGTCCAGGACTTGCGGACAACAAATTCTCAGGCGGTCGGTAATTCCGGCGTCGCGATTTTTCGGGCTTCGAACATTGTTGGAGGCACGGCTGTGATCACGATTAAAAACGGGTCGAATGCCGTCAGCACTCAATACTGGGTGGCAACGTCAATCGAAGTGACGCCGGTCACACCGTCGGTCGCCGGTCCGGGCAATACGGGGACGGGGACGACAGCCACGGCCGGCGCAATGACCACTTCGGCGGCAGCGTCTTTGGTTGTCGGATGTGTTGAGACCGATGGCAACAACGTCGCGACGTTATCGACCAGCGGGTTTACATCGATCGGATCGGCATCAAGTGGCGCGACGGAAATCTTTGATGCGGAATATCAAATCTATTCATCGATTCAGACAGGATTGAACATGACATGGACATGGACGGGATCAACGGGCTGGCGAGCCATCGCAATGGCGTATGTTGCCTCCCCTTCGGGCGGTGGAGTACCGCTGATTGGTGAAGGGTTGGTGTACTGATGCCGGGAATCTACAGGGGCGACATCAATATCGGAACGACGATCCGTTTTACGTTTAATACGAGGGACTCAAGTGGTAATCCCATCAGCCTGTCTGGCAGCCCGGTCGTGTCAATTTACAAAGGGGGTATCGCGACTCCCTGTGCAACCGCTCCGGTACTGACCGTCAACTATAACGGTCAAACCGGTCGGCACCTTGTGACAGTCGATACGAGCTTGGACACGACGTTCTATGCAGCCGGTAACGACTTTTTTGCGGTCATCACCACGGGGACGGTCAATGGTGTTTCCGTTGTTGGAGTTGAAGTGGCTCAGTGGTCGATCAACAACAGGTCCGTCGTAACTGCTGTCCAGGTCCGTCAGGAGATGGATTCAAATTCGACAAAGCTGGCGAACATGGACGTGGCGGTCTCCAGCCGTCTGGCGACGAGTGCTTATACGACACCGCCGACGGTTTCAGCGATTCAATCGGGACTAGCGACTCACGCCGATGCAACAACGATTTCGGCAGCAATCACGGCACTCGGGAGCCCGCTTCAAACTGGCAACTACGTACTGCCGCCGTCGGCCGCAGTCATTGCGGCGACCACCGCAGCCGTATTGTTTGTTGACGGAGCCACCCATCCGATCAAGGTGAATTCCGATCATTCGGTGAACTCGACCACGACATCAACTTCACCGATCAGCATTGTGATTCCGGCGGTTGTTGCGGTTGCGTCGCAGGATCCGTCGGTGATGACATGCCTGCGGGGTGACACACTACGTTTCACATTGCCGTTAATGGGTGATCTCAGAAATCGCACCAAGCTGGTCTTTACGGCAAAGGCGAGCGTGAGCGATTCCGATTCGATGGCGGTGTTACAAATTTTCGAAGGAACGGGACTTGTCCGTCTGAATGGAAATGGTCAGGTCAACTCCAGTACTGCGAGTCTGATTGTGACAAACGAATCGACGGGTGTTGTGAATCTGGAAATTGATGCAAGCGTGACTGCCGTATTGGCCGTGCAGGATCTTGTGTGGGACGTACAGGCGATCTTGTCCACGGGGGTGACGACGCCCGTTTGTGGAACGTTGTCGGTCGTTGCCGATGTGACTCAGTCGGTGACGTGAAAACGACCAGGCTTTCAAGAAGCGAACGAAACACGTTCGTGACCTTGTGAAGCCGACTTCGATGAATCGACGTGACTGGTCCTTTGGACGCAGTGAACCGTCGTTGTTTTCCCGTGGACTCAATTCCGGCGTAAAATGTATGACAATTCAATCACGACTTTCCCCTAAGCTTCATCCACATTACGGTCCGCAGCAACAGTTCATTGATACCTCGGCACAGATTGCCATCTATGGCGGCCAGGCAGGGGGCGGAAAGACCTGGGCGCTGCTGGCCGAAGCATCTCGTCATATCCATGTACCCGGTTATGGTGCGGTGATTTTTCGCCGCACGTCACCTCAGATCACCAACGAAGGAGGGCTTTGGGATGAATCGATGGCGATCTATCCCCAGTTAGGGGGAGTTCCCGTGCACACGCTGGATTGGGTGTTTTCCCGCAACTCGTCGCGAGGTATCGCCAATATCGGGTTCCGGCACTTGCAGCACGAGACCGACAAATTGGCCTGGCAGGGAACTCAGATTGCCATGCTTGGATTCGACGAGTTGACCCATTTCACCGAGTCGCAGTTTTTTTACCTGTGGTCACGTAATCGAACCACGTGCGGGATCACTCCGTACGTTCGTGCGACGACGAATCCGATCTCGGCCGACGATCCGATTGGCGGCTGGGTCAATCGTCTGATCGCCTGGTGGATTGATCGAGAGACGGGGCTGGCGATTCCCGATCGTTCGGGAATCGTTCGTTACTTTATCCGGCGTCAGGGAGAATTTATCTGGGGTGATACTGCTGACGAATTAATCACGCGCTATGGACAAGCCGGCGTGGGGAATTATCACGAGAACCAGACCGTTCATCCGAAATCACTGACATTTATCCCGGCGAGTCTGTCCGACAATCCAACATTGACGGAAAAAGACCCGACCTATCGAGCCAATCTGCTGGCGCTTCCGGAGGTTGATCGACAGCGACTGGCCGAAGGAAACTGGAACGCAAAAGTTCAGGCAGGTCTCTTTTTCAAAGTGGCCAACCTGAAGATTGTTAACGCACTGCCCGTCAAATTGCGCTGTTGCCGAGCCTGGGATCTGGCTGCAACGGATGGGGCAGGGGATTGGACGGTCGGCGTCAAATTATGCGTCGATATTGATGGTGTCTATTACATCGCTGACATTCGACGGGGTCAGTGGGAATGCAGCTATCGTGACCAGGTGATCCGACAAACAGCGGATCTGGATGGATCTTGCAAAATTCGGATACCGCAGGACCCGGGAGCGGCCGGTAAAAGCGAAGTTCAAAGGTTAACCCGGATGCTGGCGGGTCATGTGGTGAAGTCCTTGTCCATCAGTCACGGAAAAGAGACCCGAGCAAGAGGTTTTGCCGCTCAGCTCAACAGCGGCAACGTGAAGATGCTTGCCGCCGATTGGAACAGCGGACTGATTCAGCGCCTGGACGCATTTCCGACAAAAGGGATTCCCGATGACGAAATTGATGCGATCGCTGATGCGTTTCAGGAACTGGCGGATACGAAAGAGATGATGATCGGCGTTGGGGTTGATCCTGAAAAAAGTCGGTCCAGGGCGAGTGCCATGACATGATCGTCGTCGGTCACAACGTGCTGTTTTGAACGTCGGAAGAAGTCGGGACGGCGTCTCTGAAGACTCCAGTGCCCGTGGTGCATTC
>JBAXBD010000352.1:0-6582 GCA_037142165.1 Schlesneria sp.
TAGCTGCGAGCCGTTCCGCCACGAATTCGCACACCACCTTTGACCTTGGCCCAACCGTAGTACGCGGCACCGCGGGCGACGGCGTGGTCAAGATCATGAACTCCCTCAAGCAACTTCGGAGGCTGATCCGGAAACCATTGCTTCAGAGTTTCAAGATGTTGTATTCTAAACGCATCGGCTTTGTAGACGCCGCCATTAAACAGAACATGTGTCGGACGAACTGGACCTCCCTCGTCGGTTCCGTGACTTTGCAGGAATGCAGCCAGATGCCGTGTTACCGCCGCATCGACTTCATAAGGCAGCCCGATCTCTTGAAATCCGGAAACCCGCTGGCGAGCAGGCTTGTCCGTCGACCGACATTGGGGGAAGAAACCGTCGACAAGTAACTGCAAAATGGCCTCGCGGCTGACGTCGACGGTCACGGTTCCACCGATCAGCTTACTTCCGCGACCAAGGACTGAAATCGGATGTTTTTTTGGCCCGTCTGGCGACAGCAATGTTTCTTTGGCCTGTCGGCAAGAATGCCATAACGAGACCGACTGCCAGGGATCGAGGTTAACCCCTTTCTTCGCAAACAAACCCGCCACGTAATGAGCCAGCGACAGATCCATATTGTCGCCACCGAGCAACAAATGATTACCGACGGCCAATCGTTTTAAGGTTAATTCGCCAGCTTCTTCGCTGACTCCAACCAGCGTCAAGTCGGTTGTTCCACCACCAACGTCGCAAACGAGCAGCGTATCCCCCACCTTCAGCACTTTTCGCCACCGGTCACCAATGGTAGTCAACCACGCATAAACCGCTGACTGAGGCTCTTCGAGCAGCACCAGTTCATCAGGCAAGCCGGCCGCAGAAGCGGCTTCCCGAGTCAGTTCACGTGCACTGGCATCAAACGACGCTGGCACCGTCAGAACCACATGTTGCTCAGACAGAGGAGCATCTGGATTGGCGGCTTCCCAAGCTGCGACAAGGTGTTCAAGATATCTTCGCGTCGCGGTGACCGGCGAAACCTTGGGAACGTCATCGCTTGCTCCCCACGGAAGAATTGCCTGATGCCGATCGATCCGGCTATGACACAACCACGACTTGGCGGCACCAACCGTCCGATCCGGAAGCTCCGCTGATTGGCGTCTGGCCATTTCGCCAACCGCAAAGTCGCGTCCTGAGGCCCACGGAAGATCATAAGCCCCCGTTGATCCTTCCTGCTTGCTCGCCAGAAAAAGGAACGAAGGCAACAAATCGCGGGATTCGACAGCGGACGGAGCGACCAACTGGGGGATCGGCAGTAGTTTGACTTCAGGTTGCTCGGCATCAAGCGAAGCATAAGCAAGAGCGCTATTTGTCGTACCGAGATCTATTCCGATGATGTACTTGGCAGGCATAAGGCCGTTTCTAGGATCAAATTCAAAAGCTGAGCAATGTTCTGATATCCATTGGTTTTACTCGACCGGACGTGACGGATCAAACCGCTCGGAATTTGAAGGATTTTCGGTTTCGATCGATACGTCAACTTGCTGCCCAACGTAAACACCTGACTGTTCGGAATCAATTTCGTAAAGTACCTGCAGAACACGAGTGTCGATCCGCTCGGTATTGTCACCAGAAAACGCTTTCTTGGGGATCACGTATGGCTCAACCCTGACGAACACGAGCTTCAATTCTTTGTCAGCCGCACCTCGCAGCCTCGCCATCGCCCGACCTGTGGTCTGAAATCGGGGAATATCCTGCTCGTCGATATCAGCTCGAACTCGCAACCGATCGAGATCTCCGAGCAAGATCAATGCTTTCGATGCGGCCGCATTCACATATTCACCCGGTCGCACGTCGATCTTCAAAATCTGTCCATCAACAGGAGCACGGACGAGGCAACGTTCAATCTCGGTTTCCATATTCGCCACGCTGGCTCGAGCCGCTTCGGCTGAGGCCTGAGAAACCGTCAGATCTGGTTTCCATGATCCAGCCTTCAGCAATTTATCCTCCGCAACCGCCTGCTGCCATTGCTGATCAGCAGCCAGGAAGGTGAAGCGGCTCGACGTATAATCTTCTTCCGATATGACTCTCTTTCCCACTAATTGCTCATTTCGCTCATAGACATCTTTGAAACGGGTTCGATTGGCCTCAGCAATTTTCACCTTGGCTTCGCTGGGGGGAATTTCTTCAGGTCGAGGCATCTGCTCCAGTCGTTCGAGCTGAGTTTCCGCCAATTTGAGATTGGCCTGCAGTGTGTGAAGTTGTGCCCTGAGATGTCGATCATCGACGCGAAAAAGAGGTGTCCCCTTCGCAATTCGCTGGCCCAGTTGATCGTTGGTCACGCACACTTCTAACACAACGCCAGCGACGGCTGTTCCTAACGAGATGTTTTCTGCCCGGGCCTCGACGAGCCCGGTCGCCGAAATCCCGGAACGAAACGACTGCCGAGGCGGCTCGACAAGCGGAGCAACTTTCGGAAGCTTTTCGGCGGCAAACAGCAGATGATAGATCGAAAATGCAAACATACATACGGCCAGCGCTGGTAAGAAGAAGCTTCGGGCGGTCTTAAACATAGGTCACCTGCTGTTATTGACGATTCTTGCAAACAGGACGAATCAGATTCATTTGCTCGCCGACTGACACAGTCGAGGCTCGAGTTGAATTTGTTCCAACGAGTTTTTGATCAAACGATTTAATGATGCATCGAGTCGTTGTTTCCGTTTGTATTGCGATCCGGGACTTCGACTTTCGAGACGACACCGTCATCCATGTGAATAATCGTGTCACCGAAATTGAAGACACGGTTGTCATGTGTCACGACGATGACTGCTCGGTCAGGCTGCAAGGCAACTTGTCGCAAAAGCTCCATCACGGTCTGGCCTGAATGAGCATCCAACGCAGCGGTCGGTTCGTCGCACACCAACAGCCGAGGTTCATGAACCAGTGCCCGGGCGATCGCAACACGCTGCTGCTGGCCACCAGAAAGCTGGTTGGGCAAAAGGTGCATCCGACTCCCCAGCCCGACTAATGTCAGGATTCGTTTCGCTGCTTCGAAGGCCTGCCGACGAGGCTGCCCCGCGATAATGAGCGGCACAGCCGCGTTCTCAACCGCATTCAACGTCGGCAACAGATTGTACTGCTGGAACACAAAACCAATGTTTTTTTGACGAAATCGAACCAGGTTCGACCCGCTGATGTTGATCAGATCTTCTCCAAGGACTGAAAGAGATCCGCTTGTTGCATTCAGTAAACCGGCGATGATTGAAATCAGCGTCGTCTTACCACAACCTGACTGACCCACCAGCAGTGTCATCTGGCCGGGCAACACATCAAGATCGACACCACGCAGCGCAACCGTTTTCGTTTCGCCAACCCCGAACTCTTTGACGATCTGACGGCATTGCACCGCGAGTTCGCTGGAACGAGCGGATTGAACCGGTCCTGACTTGGAAATGACGGACATTCGAATCAACCCCGAAAGACAACGGCAGGCTCAAGAAATAAAACCTTGCGAAGACTGAAAATACTCGTCAAAAGAATAATGACCAGTACTGCAAAACCGACGCCAGACGCAGCGACGGTGGTCAAGTGAATTCCCGCCATAGGAGCGATTCGATTGGTAAACGTAAAAAAGATCGCAGTGACACCCATCCCTAACCCGTAACCGATCGCACTCACAACGCTCGCTTGAAGCAGAATCATGCCAATCAACCGCGCATTCGTCACACCCATGGCCTTCAACGCGCCGAACTGCTTTAAGTTTTCGAGCGTAAACAAGTAAAACGTTTGCCCGGCAACGGCAGCTCCAACGATGAAACCCAGGGCAATCGTGATTCCGAAATTAATAGGAATGCCGGTCGATCCCATGAAGTAATCAATGGTCCGCCAGAAAAAACCATCCTGCGTCAATGCCATCAACGATGTCTGCTCTTCGATGGATTTGCAGACATCCAAAGGTTCATGCCCGGTAGCCGGCTTGACGAGGATATAGTTCATCACGTTTCGGTTTGCTGGAAGACATCGCTCAACCTCAGTAAATCGAGTGTAAATGATCGGCAACGTGGTAAACGGTGCTGACGCTTTACAGATACCTTCGAGGACGACTCGACGTTCATTAAGCTGGAATTCTTGCCCAATCCTGAACGGCTGACTGGGCCACATGTATTCGTACCCCGCTTTATCAATGAAAACGGCGTTAGGCTTGCTGAGGGAAGTCAGTTCCCCAAGAACCATCTCTCTCGGCGAACCGACCAGAGTGGCGTCGTCGACGCCAAGCACAACCAAATTGCGAAAATTTCCGTCCGCCAACCGTGCCGTCATGTTACTTTTGTGAAATCGGACCGCCCATTCGACCCCTGGAACTCCACGAACCCGTTGTAATTCATTTGACGGAATATACGGTGCTTCGTCGATATACCGAACCTTGTTGTCCATGACCCAGATGTCGGCGTCACGGACATCAATGATCTGACTGGCCGACCGTGTCACGATCCCCATAAAAATGGATACCTGTTGCGACATCAGCAGCGTGGCGAAAGTAATACTCAGAATCAGACTTAAGTACTTACTTCGGTCCCCAGTCAGCATTCTTAGAGCAAGCCAATTCATTTCGGGCGTTCTTCTCAAACAGTCAGCAGCAGATCACTTTTGAAAAAACCTGGTAAACACGTCACTCTACATGGCGAACTCCGTCGAATTTCGACGAATTGTCAATTTCAGACAAAATTTTTAACAATCGGCGATGCGCTTCTGTTCCTCAGCGAAGATTTCTGCACAGATCCGCTGATAAGTCACTCCGTAATCCCAGTCGACTCTTAACGGCTTCCATTCGAATCCATCCAGCAAAATATGAATCCCGCTCAATAGAACCTTGACCGGGTCGCAGATCTCAAATTCCTTCAGCATCGGACAATAGTGAAGGGCCGTCATATGCGTTCCCAAAGCCATCGTGAAAACGGAGTAGACTAACTCGCGTGGATCGACATCCCTGGGAAGCTCACTTTGGTCAATGCCGGATTGAACGATCCTGACCACGCAGCCAAAACAAGCTGATTCCAACCGATCTAACGCTTCTTTTCGTTCGGTCGAAGCCCGATCTCCGAGATTTGCAAGCTTGATAATAAACTCAGATCGATAGTGATGAGTTTCCAACCGGGAAAAGATTTCGTCCGCAACCCCGATTGCCAGCATTCGTTCGCGCGACCTCCCCACGAACTTCTCGGCCCTGAGAAACAGTTCAACCCGCCGCTCCATACTTTCGATCGCCAGCGCCGTGACGAGGTCTTCCTTCGTCGAAAAATGCTGATAAATCGTCCCCTTGGAATACTCAGTGGCTTCCGCCAACTGATCCATACTGAGACCTGAATAGCCTTGCTCAATAAGCATCTTCCGGGCGACCCTCAGCAGCAGCTGTTCTCGCTCGCGGATCTCTCGTTGTTTGCGCGTAATTGTTCCCATGCGTCAATTATCGACGAATCGTCGAATTTTGTCAATTGGTTTTTTCTAATTCTTTCACGAACATCGTCGCCTATCGTCGATTAACGTTTAAACGACAATTGTCTTGACGAATGACGAAGCGGGGCTATCATACTCTTGGTCAAGCATCGTTCCGTATTCAAACTGCCGCATCCGTTCCTGAGGAGACTCGCCGTGACCGCGACCGTTCGCAAGTCCCGATTCGACTCGCTCCAGCAAGAAGTTTACCTCAGTCTCTGGCGAACGTATGATCGCCTGAAGTCACTCGAGGATGAATTATTCTCCGAAGTGGAACTCTCGGCTCAGCAATACAACGCTCTTCGACTTCTCGAAGCGGTCCACCCCAAAACGGTTCCCACGTCGGCGTTGGGAAACAAACTGATCTCCCGTTCGCCCGACATGACTCGATTGCTCGATCGCCTCGAGGATCGAGGTCTCGTGCATCGCGAGCGTCGGACAGATAACCGCCGAGTCGTCGAAGTCGGAATCACAGAGGCGGGATTGCAGTTGCTCGAACAACTTGCCGGCCCCGTTCGTGAATGTCATTCCAAACAACTTGGACATTTGACAGAAACTCAACTCAGCCAACTTTTAGAACTACTTAATTCGGTTCGTTTTCCACACGAAGTGGAAGGGAGCCTGTGGCGTCGTGAAACGTAACATCGAACATTTTTCCGGAGAGTTTTCATTATGGTCAGTTCTGCGAATCCCCAAGTGATCGTGATCGGTGGCGGCCCATCAGGTACCACCGCGGCCACGTTGATTGCACAACGCGGTTACAAAGTACGCCTGCTGGAACGGGAACATTTTCCGCGATTCCACATTGGGGAATCACTGATTCCTCAAACCTACTGGGTCATGAAACGACTCAACATGCTCAACAAAATGAAAAGCAGCGAGTTCGTCAAAAAGTACAGCGTACAATTCGTCGGGTCGAGTGGCCGTCTTTCGGAACCCTTCTATTTCCTCGACCACAAACCCCATGAATCGTCGCAAACCTGGCAGGTCAGGCGGAGCGACTTCGATCAGCGAATGCTGGAAAATGCCATTGAACATGGCGTTGACGTGCAGCAAGGCGTACGCGTTCTCGAAGTGCTGTTCGAAGGGGAACGAGCCGTCGGCGTTCGAGTCCAGGAC
>JBAXBD010000353.1:0-6576 GCA_037142165.1 Schlesneria sp.
GTAATCAACAGGCTCAACGCCAGGTAAAGCAGGTAGACAACGGTGATTGGCGTCATTGGAGACTCCCCTGAGAACGCAGGTTACTCAACCAAATAACGCGAATGCGAGTCCAGATGACGACCGTACGACGCACAAACGGCGAGAAGCAGGAAGTGAATTCCACCAAGTACGACGAGGATCATTCCGACTTTGGAGCTGAGGAGTTCGATCGACGTTTGCGGGTTGTTGACGAGTTCGGTCGATTTCAATGCGAAGCTGATCACGCCGAAATTGATGAGATAAAAACCGACGATCAACAGGTGGGACATCGCCTCGGCCAAGGCACCGGCCCGCGGATTCTGCGGCGGATTGCTTGAGTCGCCTCGTGTCATCAGAACCACGCCATAATACCGCAGGGTGCGGGCCACCCAGATCGTGATGCCAACTGTAATCGACAGATACACCAAGTAAGTCCAAGCCATGCCGTTCATGTGACCCCCCTACGATTGAGAGAAGCTCAATTTTCTCGATTGAACGTTTAAAGGTGTGAGCAAACCGCAAATAAACGTTCAGACGAGGAATTAAACCGTAAGTCAGCGACGGTTATCACCCGCATTCCGAGTTTTTTTTGAGAATCGGGACAAATCCGAACCCTCAAACGAATAGCAACTACGTGGCCACGGTCTGTTTTTATAAGTTAAAACGGCGAGCCACAACCCGTAGCATGGGCTTTAGCCCGTGTGCCACTCTAGTGAGTCCCTTCTAAAGCCCACACCACAAAACGTACAAACGCGTGGCAGTTTTCTACCCTGCAGCAAGTGCCAGACGAACTTGCCAACCCACGTTGTAGATCAATCCGCCCAACAGGGTATCTCAACCCGACGCGACCGCAGATTGAGGAGAATTTCCACGTTTCAAGCACCAGCAAACCAATACATTCCCACGGTGAGCTGCCCGTCATCTACCCGAAAGCGAGACTCATCCGATCACAGTGAGATTGCTGGCTGCAGATCGGAGTCTGTCCGCTTGGTAGGGTGTCCCTGAAACGTGACGAGACTCGAACCTGATGTTTTTTTGATAACAAGTGGCGTCCCTGTTAACCATTGTCCGGCGTTAATGCGTGTCCGACACTGCAAGCGTCAGGCACGTAATCGTTGTTCGCACCAGATTTCGGCTCAAACGGAAAATTCGACGTTTTTTGCGTGATATCGACCGCAGAAGTTCGCCTTGAAAGGAGAAGTAACTCCATTCGAACCTGTCGGAGCCTCGTATCATGCCCGAAATGACGACTTGCGTTTGTGGACAAAACGTTGAAGTTCCGTTGGAAATGCCGACATTCCCCGTGAATTGCCCGGTTTGCGGCAGGATTGTTGTGAAGCCTGTCGTCGCGAAAAAGGAAGTACCTGAACCGAGAGAGGAAATTTCTGACTCGGCGTTTGTGGCGACACAGGATTCGGCTAATTTGGCGACCGAACCGCCGATGTTGCTTCGGATGCTGCTTGATCCCGCGACGATCCAGCGACTGCTGATGTTTGGTGGTGGATTGTCGGTTCTGGGTTTGATTGCCTGGCTGATCAGTCTGGGTGTCTTCGACGATCCACGCATTCTGGCCGTTGCTCTGGGGGCGGGAACGTTGACACTGCTGGCGAGCGGTTGGGGAGTTGTCCTGCGGACTCGTTATCGATTGGCAGGGCAGGCTCTGACGTTTCTGGCATGTGTCGTGGCACCGCTCAACTTGTGGTTCTATAACGTGCAAGGACTGTTAACGGTCGACGGGCACCTTTGGGTCGGTGGGTTGGTCTGCTCGCTCCTCTACATGATGACCGTCTGGAAACTTCGAGACCCGCTGTTTCTCTATGCGGTTGAAGCGGGAATCACGCTGACCGTTCTGTTGTTGCTGGGTGACTTGCATCATTGGGACGACAGTTCTGCGATCTGTCTGGCCATGGTCGCTCTGGCAGCGATTTCCATTCATGCAGAATCAGCATTCGACCCGGATCATCCGATTTTCAATCGTCGCAAATTTGGGTTGCCTCTCTTCTTTTCCGGTCAGGCTCAATTAGCGATTGGAATGGTTGGAACTCTGTCGCTGCAGGTTCTCGATTGGACATTGAAACCCGCCGCTGGAGACTGGTGTTACAGTCATCTGGCGAACACGCCTGCCTTGGCAGGGGGCTTGTGGTTGGCTGCCGCTTATTTGTGGCTCTATTCCGACGTGGCTGTTCGTCGATTGAGCGTCTACACCTATCTGGCGGCTCTGTCACTGGTGCTTGCAGAAGTGACGCTGCTTTATACGTATTTGCCGCTGGAGGTGCTGGTTATCGCCTTATCCGCAACAGCCATCGCCGTGCAGGTGCTGAATTCCAGGATCAGTGAACCTGGCTCACGTTGGTCATCGATCACTTCAAGTGTCGGCGTGATTGTTGGTGCCGGCGCGTTCCTGCTCGGGGGGATTCGACATTTTCAACATGTCGGCCTGATCGGCACGGAAAATCTTCCCAATCCGTTGTTGTTCACGATTGCGATGCTGTCTGTCTGGGTCAATCTGGCCTGTCAGGGATATTTCCAGCGGAATCGAAATACAAGTTTGCTGCTTGGTTGCTGGATCGGTGCAGGGCTGTCTCTGTGGCTGGGGGGAATGCATGGCTTGCAGATGGCCGGGGTTCAAACGTTTGCTCTGCAAACGCCTTTACTAATGATTATCCCTGTTGCTTTGGTGCTATTGGCGTCAAGTGTTGAAAGACTCGGAGGCGGGAAGCCTCCGCTACTTGCTGATTTTGCCGTGATCTCGGCTCATGGTATGGCAATCCTGGGTCTGATTGTGTCGGCTGGCTCGGTGGAATCGGTCAGTGAATGGACTCAGTTCCTGCTGAGTGCTGCTCGGAATCGTTCAACATTGTATTCGGGGGTGCTGTTCGCGGAACTTTCAGTCCTTTATTTCGCGACACGAACAACGGCGACACCTCGCTGGACGACGCTCACTTGCGGCGGAATATTCGCGCTCGCGGCCGGCTGGAAACTGCTGGCATTTATTAATTTACCGGAAGTCTGGTACAGCCCCTTACTGGCTGTGTTTGGTATCGTTTTGATGATTGTCGGTCGAATGAAATTGACGACGATGTTAGACCAGGATCAGGCAAAGGCACGATCCAAGGGAGTCGACAATCTCACATCGTGGCAAGCGGCCGGAGATTTGAGCCTGATGCTGGGTGAAATGATCGCCTTTCTTCAGACGATGCCGTGGCTGTTCAGCCCGCTGACATCAATCTCGATGGAAAGTCGGCTCCCCGTGATGGTCACCGCCGCGTTGTCAGCCGTCGGGGCCGTCATTGCAGCAACTCGCTCTCTGCGAGGCTGGCACCGGTTCACTGCAACGATGATCGTCAGTGTCTGGTCGCTCGCCTGGGTTCGAAGCCTGAGCCTGAAGGACTATCAGAAGATTGAACTGATGCTGGAGTTGGCAGGTGTCGCAACACTGATCGCCGGATTTTCCGGAAGACTGAAAGAATCAGAACGACAGAAGAACAGTGCCGTCAGCCTGGCGTTGTGGGTCGGAAGTGCATTAGCCACTTTGCCAGTTCTGTGTTGTACGCTGATGCATCGCTGGTCGACATCAGGACCATCGCTGGGAGATGAACTTTGCCTGATCACAGTTACAGCTCTGATGGTGGCAATCGGATGTGTCCTGCAGGTGAGGGCGACAACCACCATCGGCGCAGCGACGCTCGGCCTGTATCTCGCGATCCTGTTCGGCCATCTGGCGTATCATCCACAGGTCGCTATTGGTGTCTACCTGGCAGCAGGAGGAGCACTGATCTTCATGACGGGGGTGGTACTCAGTATTTATCGCGATCGATTGCTGGCCCTGCCAGCACGAATCGCTCAACGGGAAGGAATTTTCCGAGTTATCGACTGGCGATGATTCAGATCGGTGCCGTTCTGTCGATAGCGATCCTGTTATTCGTTATCCGAAAAGCATCATTTCCTTAAAATATTAAAACTGAGTTAAGACGGGGCTCCGGTTATTTGACTTGCTTGCGTTCGCAGTATAGCCTCCCTAGGACACGTCTTTAGAGAGAAAAATTACTCCATACAATTCATTCACCCGGTTTGTGTGATTTCGATTAACGAGTTTTAGTAAACAACAGTTTTAATGTTGGTTTCGTTCGGGGTCGCAAGCGATCGCACTTAAAACAAAAAGTCGCGTAACTTCATGCTCCTGGTCTTGTTTTTGAAGTCCTACGATCCACGACGTCGTTTGACGTGGCATATCATTTCGCAAGTTGTAGTCCACGTCGAACCGGTTACTCATGCTGAGCGTTGCATTTCTAACATTACGTGTGAAAGAAGCGAGTCTTAACTGAAGGGGTTCTGACATGTTTGTTACTGGAGGCAATGGTCGACGCATCGGTTTTGCCGATCGTAAGTTAAGCGACCTCAAGACAAGCGTCGATCACACGCCGTTTTCGAACGACAAACACTATGAAGAATTCACTCCGACACCAGGGAAGGAACCATACCATATGGAGTTGAGTGATCTTCTCCATTCGAGCGATATGGCAGAAGTCACGCGTGACGAAAAGCTTGTATTTCACGTAGCCGGCGACACTGGCAATTTCAAGAATTCACTACAGCTTGATGTGGCTGAGCTTCTCGTGGCTGACGCCAAAGCTTCTAACGCAAAATTCTTTTACCATCTGGGCGATGTTGTGTACGACTTTGGTGAGGACCGAGAGTACCCGGATCAGTTTTACGAGGTCTATCAAGATTACAAGTTGCCAATTGTCGCTATTCCTGGAAATCATGACGGAGCCCGTTTTCAGAACCGACCCAGTTCGCTTGCAGGCTTTCAGAATAACTTCTGCGCTGTGAAACACCAGACACCCCCCTCGCTTGCGGCGATGGGGATGTCGTTCGGTCGCGACACGATGACTCAACCAAATTGCTACTGGACTCTTAATACTCCGCTGTTCACCATTATCGGGTTGTACACAAATGTCCCCTCGGGAGGGATTTTGAAAGAACCGCAGATCTCGTGGTTCAACAAGGAAATAAAAGACGCCGATCGTAACAAGCCACTGATCGTGGCCATGCATCATCCTGTGCATTCTGTGGCGAAAAATCCGTCACACCAGGGATCAAACAAGATGAAGAAGGTTCTGGAGGACGCATGTACGTCCGCGAATCGGTACCCCGAATTAGTCTTAGCCGGGCATGTGCATAACTATCAACGATTCACGACTAAGATGAAACGGAAGAACGTTGTGTTTGTCGTGGCTGGATGCGGCGGACACGCAAAAGATCCGCTGGCCGTGGAAACGACGAGCGACACTCCAGCTCCCGGCGATCCTGGAGTTACATTGAATTATGCCACAAGACAGTATGTTGGCTTTCTTCGAATGACCGCGACTTCTGGAAAGCTGAAAGGCGAGTACGTTGTCTCAGACAAGAGCGTCACCGTCGCCGATTCCTTCGAAGTGTGAATGTCGTGAGATCAATTTCTATCCGGCTCTTTCACCCCGAAGGGCAGGGAAGGGATTGCCGCGCCACAATCGTTCGCAGCACCGAATGAAGTTAATTCTGCTCTATCATACTTTGGGTGGACGTTATCATTCACCGCAGAATTGCGAGATCCCATTTCCTGCGTTAAGCAGGTAAGGGTAAGATCTTGAAGGAGTTTTCTTCGAGAAAACATGGGAGGTGTGAAGCAAGTGTCGACGCGACACCCAAGCTTTAGGCTCTCTGCCGACCTCGCGTCGGTGGAAGCATAGACTGAGAAGCTACCACCAAGCTTAATCGCAAAAAGGGAAAGCTCTCCACTGACCTTGTGTCAGTGGAGAGCAAGACATTTCACTGTGTTCCATTGGTGTAGCTCGCCAGTCGCTGCTTCCACCGACACAAGGTCAGTGGAGAGCAAGACATTTCACTGTGTTCCATCGGTGTAGCTCGCCAGTCGCTGCTTCCACTGACACAAGGTCAGTGGAGAGCATTTTCCACAACCGCGCTCGACCGTTATCAACTTTTTTCCGAGGAAAATTCCTTCACGGCGTTGTGGTCGGGGGGGCGACCCGAGGGAACCATAATTGTGCTCGATGGTTCGGCTCCTGAAGCGGTGAAGTCGGTCGATCGTGGAACCGCAGGATACCAGCCGCGAGTTGCCGGATCGGCGGCGTAGGCATCGCTGGCTCCAACCACTTATCCTCTTCGAACGCCCGCCCACGCAGAAAGGGCGTAACATAAGTGACCGATGGTCGCGACCGGAAGTCGGGTTGATCTGGGATGTCCGACCAAATTCAAAAATCGCTACGACCTTCGGCTCTGGAAAATGCCATCAATCGTCAAAAAGATAATCGCAATCGGTCCAAAGCTAATTGCACGCCATCAGTCAAATCGTACGCGCCGGACGCGATTGCGGTCTAACAGGGACTACTAATTAATCTGATATATCTTTCAGCAACTTAAGTCATTGGAAGAAAGCGATTCAACGGGGAGCTATTTCACAACAAATAGATTCCAGGTGAACCAGATTTGCCGGAGAACTATTTCGTTCAACGCGCGATCGACATTCCTATTCTGAACCCATCATCCGACGCGCGT
>JBAXBD010000354.1:0-6568 GCA_037142165.1 Schlesneria sp.
GGAACATTCTCTGTCGGGCGGCCATCAATCTCATGAATGTACGTTTTGGGCTTCAGTCCGCCGCGGTCTGCAGGTCCTCCCGGTCGAACCCCCATGATCACCGGAAGGTGGCTTGCGTCATTATTCGAGAGGTTGATACCCAATCCAACGTAACGATTACCTTGGAGCTGATCTTCAACATCATGGTCTTTTGCGCGGATCAACTCGTCTTTACTCAGAATCTCACGGTATGCAAAAGTGATTTTGGCGATAAAGCGTTTGAAATCAGGTTTCATGCCTTCCATACGTTCGAAAACGTCAGCCATCTCGTTTGCACTCTGGCATTGCAGGATGTCCGCATCGAGGCGTTCGAGAAGTCCCTCATCAAGTCGATCAGCGGAAGTCTCCTTCTTTAAATCTTTGGGCACCTGAGTTTTGAGCACCTGAGTGAGGAGGCGAACTAAGGTTGGACGGGGTGGTGGTGCAATATGATGTTGCTCGATCGCCTCAAGCACGGCCCACGTCAGGCGCCCTTGATCGGCAACGGATTCAAGTGATTCCTCTTTGAGATCCGACGCAGTGATCGGCGCCTGATCAGCGCATAGGGATCGATGACCTGAGAGCCCGTAAGCCAGGAGAAGGAACACGCAACCAAGCTTTGAAAAGGCCGTCAGTCCCATGTCAGAACTCCTTTATGAAATGCAACTCAAGACTAACAGCCGGCATTCGGCCAATCAATCGGGCATTTCCGAAATGAATTAAAGTCTACCGGGGATATCCGACATTGATTTATCGCCATCGCCCGGCATGATTGATCGGCGGATGACACCATGATCCTGTTCATGGGATGTTTCAGAGCCACTCGTTGCAATGTTTCAACAGAGGAAACCACTGTCATGCTGATGTTGCGATTCAACAGATGTCACAGCCTCGTCTTTATCGCCTCTTTGATTTTTAATCAAACATTGCTGGCCGCACCTCAATTCAACCCGCGGACGATGGGGGCGAAGGGCGACGGGAAGACCAAGGACACGAAGGCAATTCAGCAGGCGATTGATGCGGCGTCAAAAAATGGAGGAACAGTGGTTCTGGACCGCGGTAGTTTTCTCAGCGGAACTCTGCACTTGAAGAGCCGCGTCACGTTACAAATCGAACCTGGCGCAACGCTACTTGGAAGCACCGAGCATGCGGACTACGAACGAGCCGGTCGGTGGTTAGCGTTGCTGGAAGCGAAAGATGTGACCGACATCAATGTCACAGGGGGAGGTGTCATTGATGGACAAGGAGCGAATCTGGCGGCCGATGTGACCCGACTGATGAAGGCCGGAAAATTAAATGATCCTCCCGACAGCAAGCGGCCTGGTGAAAAAAACCGTCCGCAAATCATCGAGTTTCAGAACTGTAAACGTGTGACAGTCAGTAACATCACACTGAAGGATTCGTCGTGCTGGGTGCAGACCTATGTCAGTTGCGACAACTTGACACTCGAAAATGTCACCGTTCGTAGCACCGCGTTCTGGAACAACGACGGAATCGACATCGTCGACGGTCATCATGTGCTCGTCAAAGACTGTGATGTCGATAGTGCTGACGATGGGATTTGCCTGAAAAGTTATAAAGAACGTTCGTGCGTCGACGTGCGGGTCGAGAATTGCAAGATTCGATCCAGCGCAAGTGCATTCAAATTCGGAACGACATCGCATGGCGGTTTCAAACAAATCGTCGTACGGGGGCTGCGGATCCATGATACTCTCCGTTCGGCTGTGGCGATTCAAAGTGTCGATGGTGCGATTATCGATGACGTCGATATTGGGGATATCGAGGCAAAAAACACGGGTAATGCGATCAGTATTCGATTGGGACATCGCGACAAAAAGGACAAGCCGGGAAGTATCAATAACATCCGCATTCACGATATGACGGTTCAAATCCCGGATACGGTTCCCGATGCGGGCTACCCGATGGCAGGCCCAGCGGTGAAGGAACCGCATAACATTTTTCCGTCATCAATTGTGGGGATCCCCGGCCACTCGATCAGTAACGTATCGCTGAAAAACATCACCTTAATAATCGCCGGAGGAGGCCGACGCGAAGTGGCGGAAGTTCCGCTGACGCGACTGAAGGGGATCCCGGAAAAGGAGGATAAATACCCTGAATTCTCGATGTTTGGAGAACTGCCCGCATGGGGATTCTATGTGCGTCACGCCACAAACGTTACTTTTGAAAATGTGAAACTCAACACGGTCAAACCCGATTACCGTGCTGCATTCGTCTTCGACGATGTTCAATCGCCGGTTCTGGACCATGTGGCGATTTCTTCGGTGGGTGACAATCCTGTTTTCGTGACAAGGGACGTTGCCGATATTAAGTTTGTGGAAACGAAACGTACCGACGAATCCAGGGAATGGTTACGTGACGTCTCTGATCGAAAGAAGAAATCGGAATGAGATTTCCTTTCTGGGGGCGTTACCACGAGTCGAGAACAGAAGCATTCCTCTTCTGAAGGCAACAATGACCAAAATGGCGAATCTCTCAAAAGGTGTCGCATCGATTGACAGGCGAGGTTTCATGCAAGCGGCGGCCGGAGTGGTTGCTGCCAGTGTGGCAAGGCTAGCCGATGCGGCCGATGCAACTGGCGATCCCCTCGCGGGAAAAGATCCGTTATTGATTTCCGAAAATCCCGTGATTGTTCAGGCTCGTAACCCGGCCCTGGCGATCCTGAAACCGAGCCGCGTGGACTTGGAACATGGTCTTGAACTTCACCGGCAAAGCCTGGTTTTCGACACCTATGGTTTTGCTCCACGAGCTGCGCCCGATGGCGCAGCGCTTATCGCTGCTGATGCAGCCGGCGCGACCGATGCCGAGTTGCAAGATCTGCGTGAAGAAATGGGGATGATTCGCGCCGTGACGGATCTCGCGGAACGAGCAGAATTCGAAGAAGCGATGCGTTGTTCGGGCGTCACCTGCATCTTTCAAAACGCCGGAGAAGAAGGCCAAAGTCCTGAACGATTGTTGAAGCGTCTGGCCCGATTCACATACCTGGGAGACATGCTGCGCGACGTGCTCGTTCGAGCCACAACTCCTGACGATATCGAATCGGCTCGCAAAACGGGAAAGCATTGCCTGTATCTGACGGGCAATGGAGTACCGCTGGCTCAACAATGGAATACGGTCGAAGACGAACTGAATTACATACGATTATTTTACCAGCTCGGCATTCGCATGATGCATGTCACGTACAATCGACGGAATATGCTTGGCGACGGATGTGCCGAAATCGCCAACGGAGGACTTAGCGATTTTGGGCGTGCAGCGATCAATGAGATGAATCGAGTAGGTGTGATCGTCGACGTCGCCCACAGTGGCTGGCGCACGAGCCTCGAGGCCGCTCAGATCTCCAAAAAGCCGATGGTCGCCAGTCATACGTCGTGTGATGCCGTCAACCATCATATTCGAGCGAAACCTGACGAAGTGATTCGTGCAATTTGTGATACCGGTGGTCTGGTCGGGATCTGTTGCATCCCAAACTTCCTGGGGCGCGGGGGAGATATCGCCGGATTACTTGATCACGTGGACCATGTTGTCACTCGGTTCGGAATCGATCATGTCGCGATCGGCACCGACGTGTCGCATACATCGCAACATACGTCCGCTCCGGGAGCTAAGTCTCCTACCAGGGGCAAGCGCCGGGACCGATTTGAGGCTTTGTGGCCTCCCAATGCGTTGGGGGGGCAATGGCCTCAGTCGGCAAGTCTGGGTTGGACTAATTGGCCCCTTTTCACCGTCGGATTGGTTCAGCGCGGATACACTGACGAAAAAATACGCAAGATTCTCGGCGAAAATATTCTGCGAGTTTGCCGCGCCGTCATGGTCAAATAGAGTCTGCTATAAAAAAAGTGCCCTCTGTTCGGACGGACCTGACAGAGGACACATTTTCAAATTCAGCACTCAATTCACTAGCATTCACTTATCAGAATTGCTGCCAGCTTCTGCTCCGTCAATTTTTTCAGCGAGCAGCTTGCGGACGATCGTCTCGAGATATTCATAGTCATGCAATCCGACGACTTTCGCGCGGACCTTGCCAGTTCGATCAATGAACATCGTGGTCGGGAACCCGCTGAACTCTGGAATCTGCTGAAGCGTGTCATCGCCGATTAACGCACAGCGATAATTCATTTCATTTTTCTCGCGAAAATCTTGAACGAGTTTCGCTGCGGCCTCGTCATCTGCGGCGTTTTCCTGATTGAGCCCGACAATGACCAGGCCCTCTTCGTTATAAGTCTTCTGCAATTTCACGAAATGCGGGATCTCTGCTCGACAAGGGGGGCACCACGTTCCCCAGACGTCGACGATTAATACCTTTCCAGCGAAATCGGCTTTGGCAATTGGCTTGGCTTCGGTGTCTGTCAGTTCAAAGTTGAAATCGAACGACTTATTGTCTGCCAGCAATTCGTCGACCTCCTTTTCGATTTGGATCCGGGCAAGTTCAGCCTGCTCGCGAAGCATTTCTTCTGCCTTCGATTTAAATTCGGCATAAGCAGGCAGAGCGCGAACGGCCGCCAGATCTTTATCCTGATCCATTTCGGTCAAGCCTTTGTATCCGAAGGCCACGGCTTCTTCGAGGCTTTTCATCGCCTGTTCCGTTTGATTGCCCACAGAAAGTGCGCATGCTTCGTTGTAAAGGACACCGCTGGCGAGGTTGCGTACCTGCGGGTTGCCAGCAATCTCAGGATGAGCCCGAAGAGCCTGGTGGACGTATTTGCCAGCTTTCAGATACTTTTCAAAATCGGGATTGGTGCGATCAGATGATGCAATACGCGTCGTCAATTGCGCGAGCGACAGCAACAGATTGATGTCGTCGGGATCTTGTGGCAGGGCCCGTTCGAGAACCTGGACGACCCCTTCAAGGTCATTGCTCTGGAACAACTTCTGTGCTTGTGCGAACGCTTCATCCCTGGTCAAGCCTTTTTCAGGGTCGACTTTCGGCTGAGGCGTTTCGTTCGTTTTGACCTCCTGCGAAACCTCTGCAGGAGGTTCACTTTCCATCGGCTTAAGAGCGGGTGGTTCAGTCGCTTCTTGCTTAACGGCTGGCGTCTCGCGTGTCGCGATCGCGGCCGAACTTGAACTTGATTCTCCGGTCCCGGTTACCGGTCCCTTTTTGGTCGCATCACTGCACCCACTGATGGCAAGCAATAAGCACAGAGAAATTAATTTGCGAGACACATTGAACCCTTTTGAGTGAAACCGGTTTCTGACAACGATCATGCGTTGTATTAGACAGACCACCGGATCGAACGGCAAGCGGACTCACGTTGCGTCGGAGTCAAATGCAAATTCAGTTCTACTTTTTTGATTTCTCGATCGGCTGGACCGGCTTGTCATCTTTCGCCGGGTTAAGTTTCTCTGTGTTGAGGCTGTCGACCTTGGCTGGCGGAAGGTTGGGCACAAGACTGGGGTCATATTTCGAGCCAGCCGATACCTGGATCACCGTCATGCGAACCTTGGTGGGAAAGAACTTTTCATGATCCTGGCGTTTGTGAGCGTGCCCGCTTCCACCACTGTTGTCCTTGATGACGAGATGCATTTCCTTGATCCCCTGGTCCCAGACAATCGAATCATTCTGCCAGAATTTCGTCATCGGAATGTCCTGCTCGAAAACCCCGACCTCCTTATAAACGGGTGTGTTAAAGCAGCCATAACCTTTGTCGCGGCCCTTGTTGGGGATGTAGCACACCGACCATGTGGTCGCTTCGCCCCCTGCGGGCTTCTCCAGCACTTCCAGGCGAACGTGTGCCGTCCCGTTTCGGTAGTCGACGGGACTTGTCCAATCCTTGGGGCGTTCTGAATTCATCAGCTTGTCGCGCACGTAGTAATGGGAAGGACTCGGCTTGGAATTATCAGCGTCCTCTTTGGTGAAGGTGAAGGTCGCATCGAAGACAACAAATTGCTCGGCCCGTGCCGTTAATGAGCCAAGCCACAATGTCACAAGGCCCGTCCAGGCCGACAGACTTCCTCGTACCATCCGACAGATCGTCCAGCTCATCGCTTCCCCTTTTTTGATGACGGCGCAGATTCTGCAAGCTATTTTCTCATCATGAGCATACAACCACGACAATCAATATCGCCACCGACGGGACAACAGCGGCAGGCCAGCTCGGGTAGTTGGAAGCGGCACCAATCGCGCCCAAGGCAGACAGTCCGGCAACCCATCCCGCAATGTGCATGGCGTCGTTTCGGAATGCGGCAGTTTCATCAGAATCGTTGGCATTCCTCATGTCGAGAAACCTGCGTCATGCCCTCAACCCTTAACTTATTGGATCAACCGAGCGAAGATTGAGGCGGCCAATGTTCAGATGAATGAAATCGTTCTCGCGACAGTATTACTGACATTCTGGTTGTCCGTGGTAGAAAAAGTCACCGTACGAGTCAACCGATTTGGAGTCTTTTTGAGATTTTGGTAGGTCACCGACGCCAGTGCCGCGGCGCAGTCAGCCGCAGTCCCGTGACTTGCGCGTCGTGCTAACGAATGATCCAGGCCAAGCATCGAGTGGGCATACAGCCCACTCGACATCTTTCGACACTTGCATTC
>JBAXBD010000355.1:0-6567 GCA_037142165.1 Schlesneria sp.
CCTCTATGCCGCTGGACAACCCAATTTACGACACCTGATTTAATCGGTTCGCCCGAACGGTAACAAAAGCGCCGGAACGAAAGCTCACCAGCCCGATGAGCTTTCGTCCGACTCTATTTCGCGGATTGCATTAACTCGCAATCACTTCTTTCGAGTACCAGTCTCTTTCCCGGTTGCCTTGGCTTCGACGGGAGCGGGAACGACGTCGGCATCCTTTTCGTCGTCGACCACTTTCGAAATCAGAGTGCCGTCTTCCATAATAATGACCTGGTATTTTGATTTCTGATGGACGACATTCATCACAAAGTGGGCTCGTTTTCCTTCGACCACTTTTTCCACCGATTCAATTTTGGCCCCTTTCGCCTCTTCACCCAGGGTCTTCATCACGGGAGCAGGGCAGTCTTCCGGCGTCACGTCGGTAGTGACCATCTGCAGAATTTTTTCCAGCAGCAGACCATTCTCGCCGACGGCAACTTCATAATTGTGACCTGCTGCGGAACCGATCAGGGCCTTGTAGAACACTCCCTTATCGCTTTCCCCTTTGCCAAGGAGCTCGATCTTGCCACCTTTGACTTCTTCTTTGAAAGTCTTCTGAACGGCGGCAGGAGCCGAGGTGAATTTAATGATGCCGGGTTCTAACTTTTCTTCAACTGGCTGAGCCTGTTTGGTCTCTTTCGCCTTTGTTTTTGGCTTGTCATCGGCAGCTCGCAGCCCAACGACAGCGGAAACAGACAACCCAGCCAGCAACACCGACATTCCCAGATAACGGAGTTTCATCGCAAATCCTTTCGAGACGACCGTAATTATTGGGGAGGGCGGTCGGCTGCCGGGCAGCCGACCGCGCGTGCAATCCCTCTCATTCCAAAAATCTACCCGAAGTTCATCAGTCTGGAAATACGGGTTCGGTATCCTTCCGATCAACCCTTGGCGGCGGCCAGAACGGCCTCGTAATTAGGATGATCCGCGATTTCGCCGACGTATTCGACAAAAGTGATCTTCCCAGCAGGATTCACAACGAAAATGGCTCGTGAGAAACAGCGATCGAGCGGTCCGCCACTGATCAGCACTCCGTAATCATTACCGAAGTCGTTACAGCGATGAGCGCTCAGCGTTTTCACGGTGTCGACACCTTCAGCACCGCACCATCGCTTGGCTCCGAATGGCAGATCCATGCTGACAACCAGAACTTCGACATTCGTCAGTTTCTTGGCTTCGTCATTGAAACGCTTCGTTTCTTGATGGCAGACAGGTGTATCGAGCGATGGAATCGTGGCGATGATTCGAGTCTTTCCCGCACTGGAAGCGAGCGTCACATCAGCCAGACTGTTGTCTTGCAGATTAAAATCAGGAGCATCGTCACCCACTTTCAGAGCTCGCCCCTTCAGATCGACAGGATTCCCTTTCAGCTTCGTTGCACCGGTACGCTTCATTTTCATTTCCTCATTCATTGGTGACTAAATTGTCAAAAACAACCGCGCCAGCAGTATTGCAACTATGCCAAGAGTTTCAAGGAGACACTGCCTCCGTGTCACAATGGTGGCCGTGAGTTTCGACAGATTGACGTGAATTTAGCCATTGGTTCCGACTCATTTCGGCAGGAAGCTTGTTTTCATACCCGAATCCTTCATAATTGCTTCAACGGAAGATTGAACGGCAAGGAGCTGAATCGGCGCATATCGTCCAAAATTCAGATCAGCCGGCCAAGTTTTGCATATTCGCCATAAATTTCCGTAAGCTCTCGTAGCTCAATTGGATAGAGCGTCGGCCTCCGAAGCCGAAGGTTGCTGGTTCGACTCCAGCCGGGGGCATTTTTTACGCGCGTCGCATGATGGGTTCAGAATGGGCTTGTCGCTTTCGCGTTGATGGTCGTGGTTGCGCCACATACGAAGACATTGCGACCGACGGCGTCGTAAACAGCGAACGAGTCAGATCGGTATCAGTTTCTCGTTCATGCTGCCATTCCAATTAACCAACCCTCAATCACTCGCAATTGACGCACTCAAGACAGATTGTCATTGTGTTCGTCGGCAAATCATGCACACAAGACCGTTGAGGTGTGTGGAATATGATTGGAGGGATGATGGGCGAGTTCTTCAGCGGATGGAAAAGAAAAGTCGGTGTGCTGACGCTGGTGATGGCGTGTGTGCTGGCGATGGCCTGGTTGACTTGCTTAACCAATCCAAACCTGATTAACCGCCAGTTCGACCGCATGATTCCCTACAGTGGTGGTGGCGTTACTCTGTTTACCGATGGAAACAGGATCTCTCTCGTCAAAGGGGAGTTAATCACGACGATCGACGAGGTTGTGACAATTGATCATTCAAGCCATTCAACCACGTTCCACGCAAGCGACCAAGACGCATCGCAAGATGACGATCGATCCACTGTCGGGGTTTCGCAGATGACGGTGCCAGTACGTTTGGTCAATCTGAACCTGACATCAGTGATTGTTATTCCGTTCTGGTCCATCGTCGCCCCTTTGATTTTAGTTTCAGTATTATTGCTGCTCACCAAGCCGCGCAAGTCGACCGAAAAGAAAATCCCTGAACCCAATCCACAGGATGGACCTTGAATCATGGATGAGTTTTTTCGGGGATGGAGGTGGAAAATTGGCGTGATGACGCTGATGCTGGCGTGTGTCCTCATGGCGGGGTGGGTGCGGTCAGTTGTCGTACAAGACACGTTCGTGATTCCTATTGGAAACAAATTCTCGGTCCAATTTGTGTCGGCCTATCACCGCTTGATTCTCGGAAGGCATGTCACGATTACGGGTGAGCCGTTGAGAAAGCGACAATTGTGGACTTCCATTCCTGCCGAAAGGAAATGTTGGCAACTTAAAATTGAATTAATGACTTGCAGGGTCGAATTTGATTCTTTCTTGTATGCCAATAACGGACTCGTTTTCAACACGGGTATTTCGTCATGGTACTTTGAATTTCCCTACTGGATCGTCGTCGCCCCGCTGACCGTTGCCTCCGCTTTGCTCCTTCTCTCAAAGCCTCACAAACCGACTCAAACGAAACTCATCGAACCCACAGGAAATGAGGGAGCATAAATCATGCGCGAGTTTTTTCATGGATGGCGAAGGAAGATCGGATGCGTGACTCTGGTGTTGGCATGTGTGGCAGCGACTGGGTGGGTGAGAAGTTATGTCATTTTCGAAAAATACTGTCATCGCATCAATGGGGATTTAACGAGCCATCAGCATTTGTATTCGACTCATGGCCAGATCTGGTGGTCGAGAGAATTAGAAGAGGAAGCGCGGCTTATCTGTAAGCCGTATTCCAGTAGCAAAAATACAAACGTGATAGTCTGTGATCCCAAAGACATCACCTGGCGATGGAAAGCGGGGGAATTCGAGTTCGGAGAATTTCCCGACATCAATATCGGCAAAGTAACCTATGCCATCATCCCGTATTGGTCTTTCGTTCTTCCCATGACTGCTGTCTCGGCCTTCTTGCTGCTCACCAGGCCCCGATATTTGATCTCAAAGAAAATTAGCGATCCCATTGGAAACGAGAGAAATTGAATCTTGGGCGTTTTGTCAGACGGTGAAATCGAAGAGTCGAAGTGTGGACGGTATCGGTGACGTTAATGTCGACGGGGGGGGGAATGCGAAGTTTGGTCATTCGAAAGAATTCGCGATCAATGTACGAGTGGTTTCTGGCGAGTAAGCAATCGTGCCGCAACGCACACAAGGATCGCCCCACCCAATTCCATAATCGTATTCAATAGAGGACCGATCACTGGCAGATGAGACAGTTGCTGAATCCAAGGATTAAACGACAGTGCGCGAATCGCGACAAATGCCAGAAGGACAATGACTCCGCCGCAAGCCATAATATATGATCGTCCGCGATTGCAGACGGCACACATCCAGGCGAAGAGAATCGGTAAGGCAATGACCGCGCAAAGGAAAACAATCACTGACTTGATCGAGTTGCGATCGCCATACCATCCTCCTCGCATCGCAATATTCCGGCCAATCTGGATGAGCAATGTCTGCAAATCGAGTTGTTTGTTGAAACCTAGTGCGAACATGAATCCGGCCAGCCCGAACCAGAACCATGGGTATCCAAGACCGACTCGACGAAACGAAACAGTACGTTGTTGTCGTCCGGCTGAAACACAAAATGCACCGGCGATGAAATAGCTGAAGGTAATGATCCATCCGATTGGCTCAGGGTCGCCAATCGCCGGTCGCCAGGTGATTTCCGTCAATGAGCTGATCATTCAAGAAATATATCGGAGAGAGGGTTTGCATTCACGCGAACAGATTCTCTGGATGCGTAAACTGCCCGACGCGTTACTAACTACCGACTGTTCAGGCCTTCGATTCAATCAATTACCTTGCGTAAACTTTATGCAAATCTGATGAATTGTGTGGATCACCGAAGATGTCTTATGGATGTTCATCTGCTGGAAGACGACTTCGCAAAACCGAAGAAGTGCGTTTTCAAGCGAGTCGTAACTCGTTTGCCAATAGAACACTTCGTAAGTTTTGAAATATGAACGCACACGGGAATTTCTCCGTCCGCTCGATTGGAATCAAGTTTGCTCCTCCAATTTTAGGATTGATTGCTGAGCATACCAGCGTCAACGCTTCTGATGACGTTTCGAAGTTGACGTGACTTCCGACAGGGTTGATTAAATGAAACTGACGATCACAATGATGACAGTTGGTCTGGCATTCTTGTGCGGGACATCAAATGTGCACGCAGCGGGTTTCTTGACGGATGATGCTCAGCAACTGGAATCAAAGCAAACCCCTGCTGCAATTCGATCACCAATCGAAACCAGCGCCGTCGACACGGCTCCCGTATTCGGAGATGGAAAAGGCCAGAAAGAGATTGTTTGCAATCGAAGTGCGGAGAATACTAGTCACCGGAAAGCTTCTTTGGACCGCGTTGACCTCTCAATTAAACGCTCCCGTCACGGGATCCACGTCACATTTGCTCCTCAAAAAGATCACCAAATCAATGATGATCATCGTAGCCGAGTGAAGTCTACTCGCGGAGGCTTTGATGTTCCGTCAAGAATCTGTTCCTTAACGGATGATTCAATTGAACGAACATCTCTGAAAAAGAAAGAACGCTCAACCTCTGGCAAAGTAAGTCGCACGAAACATGATGATTTATTCCACGGAAAATGGACTCACGTGCCCGGACTGACCAGCTTGGCACTTGCGACCATGGATTTGATCGGACTGGTCATTGGCTGTTATCGCCAGCGTCAATCGTTCGTTGTCTAGCCCATGAGAGACAGTGAAAGGAGGATCGGCTGAGGAATTCGCCTTCATGCAAGGCGAGAATTGTTGAACCGGGTTGAAACCTCTTCCAGGTTTTTGGAGAAATGGATGGAACAAGAGAAACGTTTTTGACCACCAACTTCACAAGAGCCGCTCGTTGTCGAGCGGCTTTTTGCATTCTAAAAACTCGTTATCATGCATCGTGCATCGCCAATTCGGAGAGTTCAGTTGTCAGTAGCGGCGATGTTGAATCGCCAGTGACTTTGAGCCAGATCGCAAATGAACAATAAGTGCCTGCCAATGAAGTCGCACAACAGTCGCACACAACTCAAAAGTGATGCTTTAATTGGTGGATAAAATCGTTCTTCGGAGTGAATCATGCAAACGGGGCCGCAGTTCCGACGCAGTCTTGCCGTTACTTGGGTGATGATTTTCGTCGGCGTTTCATCTGCTGCATCAGCGCCGCCCGATGCCGAGCTTCTGGCAGCCAAACAAACATTTGCAAAAGAGATGAAAAAAAAGTCGGCGGCCGCCCGTGTCTCTGCGGTCGAGAAGCTGGCCGAACTCGTAAAGCCCGAAACTGCCGACCTGTTGCTCAAGCGAGGAATTAGTGATGACGATCGCACTGTTCGCGTGGCTGCACAAAAAGGGCTTCGACAATTTGTCGAAGATCCGACGGTCGGCGAATACCTTTTCAACGAATTGAAAAAGTCGTTTCGGAAACCACCGGCGAACGACACTGTTGCCATCGAATTGCTGCGTGCCCTGATTACCGTGGAAGACGAATCCCGGCAGGAAGATCTCGTCACGATGCTCGATGACTTTCTGGGCTCACCCAAGGCACATCCCTTGATTCCGATGACCGTAATCGACGACTGTGCGGCAGAAGGCGATGGTCCTGCCTTTCAGTCGGTAACGCGGTTGGCCAAAGTGAAAGTTTTCGAGTCCCATTTTGGTTACCGACGGTGCGTCGTGCAGGCGATGTCTCAAATCCGCGATCCCGAAGCGATTGGGTTCTTAATCGACCTGCTTCCCAAAACACAGGGATTAATTCAGCATGACGTTATCCAGTACTTGACTCGGGTCACATCGCAAAAGTTTGGGGATAATGATCGGAACTGGGCCAACTGGTGGCGAGAAAACCAGAAGGATTTCAAGTTTCCGCCCGCAGGAACGGCTCTTTCCGAGTCGATTCTTGACGACCAGCAACCGACCTATTACGGCATCCCGATCTGCGCAAAACGAATTGTGTTTGTGCTCGACATGTCGATGAGCATGCGAGGTCAGCCGATTGTTGTTGCCAAGCAGGCGCTTTTGAA
>JBAXBD010000356.1:0-6563 GCA_037142165.1 Schlesneria sp.
GATTAAGGACTTTAACTCGTTGACAACCAAGCTGCTTCAATTTGGCGAGATCTTTCGGATTTGGGTCGTCGGGATTTGGTTGTGCGATGGGGATGACGACAATCGGCGAGTCAGTTCCGCCCGCCAGATCGATAAATCGTTGCCAGATGCTGTCCGAAAGGTTTCCACCTCCACAAGCCAAAAGAGCCCCGTGGGGGACTTCGGGTGGATCGGGCTGTTTTGCGGGAAATTCCGGACCAAGGCGAGCAATTGCCGATCGAGTCAATTCCAGCAAATCAGCCTCAGTACCCGGCTTGTTGCGTAACAATTTTGTCGGGCGATGTTCGGGACGAGCGATCGATGCCGGAAGACAGAAGACGACATTCGATTCGCCCACCACTTCCAGTTTACGACCTTTGGCAATGAGCGCGGTCGCGGCCGGAATCCCGACTCCGACACGACCGGGACTCGACGACAGTTTCGCGACCAGAGACTCGGGCGGCGATTCACTAAGAAACTCGTCCGAGACCAGCAGATGATCGATACTCTCTGAATCTGACAAAAGATCTTTGATTTCGATCCAGACCGCTTTGAATCCCAGCAGTTTTTCTTGCAAACCGAGTGTATCCGGTCGTACGACTTCGATCGGATGATTCGTCGCATGGCACCAGTCCGTCAGTTCGGGACTGATACCTCCGCCGCCTGCCACAACCGCAACAGCCGAATTCGCTTCAACATTTGCGAGCCGCTCAAAAACGGCGGTCGGAACTTCACCACCACCCCACCAGACCAAAACGCCCGAATGTGGCGACAGAGTTTCAGGGACGCCAGCGGCATTTGCGACCGTCACCGCAATCGGATGAAAGAGGCCGACAACTAAAAGCGTTGAAATCAGGACGGCAACAGAAACAACTCTGCACATGTCTTAACAACTCATTTCTGAGACAGTTCCAGAACGATGGAATGAATGGTTTCCGTGAATTCGTTCGGCGTGCGATACGATCCGACAGCGCCACCTTCATCGCGACCAACGAGCAAACCTTCTCCCGGTTGACCAGGCAAGAGAGGGCAGTCGACATCCGCCCCTGCCGAGACACCGTCGACATGAAGTTGAAGCTTGCCCTCGTTACTGAGCCGAGCCTGCAGTTCATGTTTGCCAGCCGGAACTTCAGGTCCGCGAATTTCATGCACGCCCTTGCTGTTGCGTACTGCAAAGACTGGCTTTCCTTCATCCAGATACAGTGTGTACCCCAACCTGGAACCCCCTTGTGAAAGGATCACGCCGTTTGGCTTCGGCTTTGCCAGGGTGACAGTCGCCGCCACCGAGATTACCCGACCCGCGATTGCGGGGGCCTTATCCTGCTCGAGCGACGCTCCTGGCGCGAGTTCAAATCGTGTCTGCTTGAGATTTCCACCGGCGGCATTTCCCGCGCCCCCCTCAGTTCTCAACGGGAGCACGTTTGTTCGTGCGGCGTAAGCAAGCCACTGTTCACTCAATCTTCTGACGACTTCAGGTTCGGCTGCAATGAGATTGTTTGACTCAATCCGGTCATTCTGAATGTCGTAAAGTTCCCAAGGCTGGTTGGCTTTCGCCACCAGTTTCCACCGACCGTCACGAATCGCCTTGTTCCCTTCATGTTCCCAATAGAGTGGCTGGGATCGGTTCAGCGATTGGCCGTGAAATGCAGGACGCAAGCTTACTCCTTCTCGCGGCTGAATCGGCTGACCCTGATATTCTTTCGGGTAATCGACGGCAGCGAGATCGACGCACGTTGCCATCACGTCGATCAGATGAGCGGGTTGCGATTCCAGTTGACCAATTCGCTCTTTTGATATTCCTTGCGGCCAATGCGCGATCAGCGGCGTTGAGATCCCCCCTTCGTGTACCCAGTGCTTATATTCACGGAAAGGGGTGTTACTGACATTCGCCCACCCTCGACCATAAGCAATGTACGTATCCCCCGGTCCCGGCATGGCCGACGGGCCGGTCCGAACAGGGCGGCCTTCAAAAGTCTCGTTGTTGCGGCCTCCTGCCCCTCTACCGATCGTCTCAGCACAGGCTCCGTTATCCTGCATGAACAAAATCAACGTGTTTTCAAGTTGCCCGGTCGACTTCAGGTGAGAAACGATTCTCCCGATTCCCGTATCCATGTTTTCGATCATGGCACAATAAACGGCCATGCATTCGGCCTCCCAGTCCTTGTGCTCGACCTGTGACCATTCCTCCGCATTGGGGGAGAGTGTTGTGCCTGATGAGACGAGACCAAGCTGTTTCATCTTTTCCAGCCGGGCAATTCGGTGAGGTCGATAACCGTCGTTGAATTTGCCTCGGTATTTGGCAATGTCCTTTTCCCGAGCATGCATCGGCCAGTGAGCAGCAGTATACGCGACATAAAGCAGGAATGGCTTTTCGGCTGATTCGTTCCGGTGCTGTTCCAGGAAACGGATCGAGTTATCCGTTAACGCTTCCGTATAGTAGAACGATTCTGGTTGATACTCGGGATCGGACTTGTTCGTAATCAGAGAATTCTGTCGACACAGTCCGCTCGGATTAAAAAAGTTACCCGCACCGACGAGCGTCCCATAGTACTTTTCAAAACCGCGCTGTAACGGCCAGTTGGCTTTGTCGCTGTTCTCGCCGACATCCTTCGTCAGATGCCATTTTCCGGTCATGTAAGTTCGATATCCGGATGATTTCAGCACTTCGGCGATCGTCACACACCGGCGATTCAGATTTCCTCGGTACCCATCGGTCCCACGGTCATCCATCATGTGGCCCACCCCTGCCTGATGAGGGTAAAGCCCCGTCAACAGCGATGCCCGAGTGGGACAGCATCTGGCCGTGTTATAGAACTGGGTGAATCGGACGCCTCCATTCGCCAGCCGATCCAGATTGGGGGTACTCGCATCGACCCCTCCATAACATCCGAGATCCGAATACCCCATGTCGTCACTCATGATGACCACGATATTCGGTCGCCCCGGCGCGGCGGCATCGAGGTTGACAGCGTTGATAAGAGCGAAGATCCCGATCAGGATTCGAAACAACTTCATTGTGGCTCCCCTGGAATTTTGACGGAAATTCTCACCTGATGGCTGCTACCGTCGGAGTCAATTCGAACATGTGGTATGAAGTGCGTGCTTCACGGCAGAATTACCGCTTTTTGTGCGCATGAGCAATGGTGCGGTCGTCGAAGTTTCACAGAATTCGTGTAGATTATCGCGATTCAGGGATTGAGTGGAGTGGGGTGATTGATTTGGTTTTGGAGGACAGGGGATGAACATTGGAGACCTGCTGAGCGGTCCAGCGGCAACTCGACCAGAGCACCCTGCGCTGATTTTTGAGGGTCGAACGTATTCCTACAGGGAACTTGATCGACTGACAAATCGGTTTGCAAGTGCGTTACGGTCCGAGGGGGTGCAAGCTGGACAAGTTATTGGACTGGTGCTTGAGAGCGGCCCGGAACTGGTGATCGCCGCTCTTGGAGCATTCAAAGCCGGAGTCGTGCCGAATATCGTCAACGCGATGTTACGCCCGGAAGAAGTACGTGCGGTGGTTGCTGATTCCCAGGCGGTCTGGCTGCTCACCGACTCCGAGCGACAAAAGAATCTCGAGCCTGTGCGCGAAGGACTCGGCGTCCGGCGGATCATTTCTGTCGAATCCGAATTCGAATCATTGCTGGAGACTGGTCGAGATGACTTCGCCACATTGGACCTGACGCCCAACACCGTCGCCTGCCTGCTTTATACCTCAGGCACCACCGGACTTCCCAAGGGGGTGATGCTGACGCATCTGAACATTATCGACAACGCCGAACAGTTCGGTCGTATTCACTTCGGCCCCGACGACAGACTTCTTGTCGGTGCACCGCTATTTCATTGCTGGGGTCTCATCAACGGTCTGTTAGGGATCTTCAGCGTTGGTGGAACTGCCGTGATTGTTCGGCGCTGCAAGATTGAGCCTACCCTGGAATTAATCGAAGAGGTTCGGCCGACTCAGTTTCTGGCTGTACCCGCAATCATTAACCATATGACCCGTTCACCTGCTCGTGCGAGCCATGACCTGACCAGCCTGAGGGTTATCCACTCTGCGGCGGCACCGATGCCAGCCGAATTGATTACCGCACTTCAAGACGACTGGAAAGTCGGATACGCGGAATCTTACGGTCTGACGGAAGTGAGTCCCGTGATCACGACGACGATCCCGGACGAGATGCGAGTCGGTTCATGCGGGCGGGCGATGGGGGACACCGAATTGAAAGTGGTCGACCCTGCGGGCCAGACGCTCGGCATCGGTGAAGTCGGGGAGCTTTGGGCACGCGGCACGGCGGTCTCTGCAGGGTATTACAAACGACCGGAAGCGACCGCCGAGGTCTTCGTCGCGGAGGGTTGGTTCCGTACAGGCGATATCGTCCGGATGGACCAGGAAGGCTACGTCTTTATCGTTGACCGTGCCAAGGACATGATCAACGTCGGTGGCGAGAAGGTCTACCCGCGCGACGTTGAAGAAGTGCTGTTTCGTCATCCGGCAGTCAGCGATGCGGTCGTCGTCGCAGCTCCCGACCCGATTCTTGGCGAGATACCAAAAGCGGTTGTCGCTCTTAAACCTGGAGCGGAAGTTTCCGCGGAAGAACTTGTCGCGTTCCTGCGGCCTGTGCTGGCGACATTCAAACTACCGAGGCATATCGAGTTCGTCTCGGCGGTCCCCCGCAGCGCGTCAGGAAAGGCCTTGCGTCGGCTGTTACGATAGTTTTCGTAGCATGGACTTCAGCCCGTGCGAAACAAGAAATTGTGTGTCATACGAGCTGACCCCTACGCTAAGGCTTGTCATTCATAAATTACAATCGACAGCAACTGACAGCATTCAACCAACGAGTAGATCAAGCATGGCCAGCGAACCCACCCTGGATTAAATCGCAGAAGGAAAAGTCCGATGAATGAATCAACCCCGGCAGCACGAACGATTTCGCTGAGCGAACCGGACTGGAATATCGATTCAATCGTGTCCGAACTGCGCGCGATCCGTAACGATTCGCTTGCCGCGCGCCAGCGAATCGGCAAACCCGTAAAACTTCCGTCGCGAGTGGCCCTGACCGGAATCGTCGAAGGATTAACCGCAGCGATGTTCCCCAATCGACTGGGCGCACACGTGCTTGTCGGGGATAACGTCGACTACTTTGTTGGCCATACGCTGAACGTGACACTGCGCGAATTAACAGGTCAGGCGCTTCGCGAGATTCAATTCGTTTCGGGTGAAGAAGTCGCCAGCCCTGCCGAGCGCGAGCGGGCAATCGGAATCGTCCGCGAACTTGCCGCGACCCTTCCGCGAATTCGTGCGAAACTCGACTTGGACATTCACGCCGCCTACACCGGCGACCCGGCCGCACGCAGCAGCGATGAAGTACTCGTCTGCTATCCGGGAATTCTGGCGATCATCCATCATCGCATCGCGCACACGTTGTACCGACTGGGACTACCGCTGGTCGCCAGAATTATCGCCGAAATCGCTCATTCCACAACCGGCATCGACATTCATCCGGGCGCCGATATTCAAGGACGCTTTTTTATCGATCACGGAACGGGTGTCGTCAGTGGTGAGACGGCCATCATCGGCGAGAACGTCCGGTTGTACCACGGAGTAACACTCGGTGCAAAAAGCTTTCAGACAGACGAGACCGGAACGCTCGTCAAGGGAAACGCTCGACATCCCATCGTCGAAGACGACGTCGTGATCTATGCCAACGCCACGATCCTCGGAAGGATCACAATCGGTCGCGGATCGGTGATTGGCGGCAACGTCTGGCTCACACGCAGCGTTGCTCCTGGCAGCAACATATCCCAAGCCCAGTACCGAAGCGAAGGCTTTTCACATGGGTCTGGTATTTGAAAAAAGGAAATCAAATCCTTTAGACCATTGCGAGATACAAATCTGGTTGCATGTTATTTCGCCTGGTCTTCAGCTTTCTTCCCATCGCGCAACGCGAGAAACACCGCTGCGGAAGTTGCATAGTGTGTTTGCCCGGTTGGCGAACGGAGTGAGTCAAACGTCGATTGCAGCCGAATGGTATCGCCAGCTTCCGCCCAATGCCGAGCAAGGGTGATCAATGCGTTCATCGCTTCGTCCGTTTCGCCGACCTTGTTGATGTAGTCCACGGCGATGTCGCGGTCGCCGTGTTCAAATAACGCGATGGCGACCGCTCCTTGATTCTCCCCGGAACCCAGTCCGGTTCCAATCCGCTCAGCCATCGTCAAGGCGGCTTCCACTTGCCCGTTTTTAATTTGATAGGCGGCGATCTCCGCAGTCGCTCGTGACACGATCAGCGGCGTCTTGATTGTATTGAGATTTTGAATCGCTTCATCCATACGATTGAGTTGCAGTAAGACATGGATTCGAAGCCACTGCAGTTCCCATTTCACAAGAGCAGATGCGTCGGACAGCGGATCAATCACGGTGTCGGCCAATGCCAGATGACGCGTCGCTTCGTCGTTCTGACCTTCTTCCGCCAGCTTCGATGCGATATACAGATTCGCGAGCCTGATTCTTGCGATCTCTGCCGAATCACCGTAGGTGCCGAATTTTGACG
>JBAXBD010000357.1:0-6554 GCA_037142165.1 Schlesneria sp.
ACATACAAATTTTATCACCACGCCGAATTTCAGGCCTTTTTCAACGGGCTGCTAAACTCGCCATGGCCGTGCCGACCGAAGAGAAAGCTCATCAGGCATTTAACTCGCTGGCCAATGGAGGGACCATACAGATGCCACTCACCAAAACTTTCTGGTCCCCCTGCTACGGCATGGTCACAGATAAGTTCAACGTCGAATGGATGGTCATGGTACCGGGCGAACAAGCCTGATCATCGACCCGATTATCCGGAAAGAAGTCAGATCAGATCTCACACGCAATTGTGTTATGGAAACACATCGGGATGACCTTAAGAGGGACCCGATGAACAAGAAATGACTTATCTCATAGGGAAATCAGCATGAAAGTTCTTGTGATTGTTAAAGCCTCCAGGGGCTCGGAAGCGGGTGAAATGCCCAGCACGGAATTGCTTACGGCAATGGGCGAATACAACCAGCAACTGGTGAGTGCGGGGATCATGATTGACGGTGCCGGGCTGACACCGAGTGCCCGTGGTGCCCGTGTCCATTTTTCTGGCACGAGCCGAACCGTTATTGACGGCCCCTTTGCTGAGACAAAAGAACTGATCGCCGGGTTCTGGGTCTGGAAGGTCAAATCGCTTCAAGAGGCGATCGACTGGGTGAAGAGATGTCCGAATCCAATGATGGAAGACTCGGACATCGAGATTCGACCGTACATGGAAGTCGAGGACTTTGGCGAAGCATTCACGCCCGAACTTCAAGAGCAGGAAGCGGCACTTCGAGCGTCTGGATTAGGTCTTAACCCACCGACGTTTCAAGCCTGCCCGGACCTTGAGATTGCGGGACTTAATCAAAGCTACACCAAAGAAACCCGTATCGGCATCCCGCAACAATGGGAACGATTTGTCCCACGAGCAGGCAGCATTCCGGGAATGAAAGGATCCACATGTTTCGGTATCTGCTGGAACACAAAACCTGATTGCAGCTTCGACTATCTCACAGGAGTCGAAGTTTCCAGTTCCGCGCAACTGCCAGCCGACTTCCAGTCGCTGAAACTCAACAGCCGCCGATACGCCGTCTTTGCACATAACGGTCACGTCTCGGCAATCCCCAGTACGATCGACACGATCTGGAACAGATGGGTGCCAGATTGCGGTCTGAAGATCGCCAGCGCCCCGTGCTTTGAGCGTTATACATCCGAATTCAATCCCGGAAGTGGGATGGGGGGCATGGAAATCTGGATTCCTCTCGAATCATGATTTCGAAGTTTTTTGGTCCAGGTTTTCAAATTCGATTATAGAATCGCGGTCATATGACGCAGAAAATTACTCCGTTCCTGTGGTTCGATGGGCAGGCTGAACAGGCTGCCCACTTTTATGTATCGCTGTTCCCGGACTCGCACGTCGACCGGGTCAACCGCTTGCCAGCAGAGACGCCGAGCGGACCTGCGGGGATGGTCATTACCGTGGAGTTCACGCTGGCCGGCATACGGTATGTTGCCCTGAATGGGGGACCGATGTATTCCTTCACGGAAGCTGTATCGCTGCAGATCGCGTGCGCAGATCAGGCGGAAGTGGATCGGCTCTGGTTGGCGTTGTCGGACGGTGGTTCAGAGGGGCACTGTGGTTGGCTGAAAGACCGTTGGGGATTGTCCTGGCAAGTCGTGCCGACTCGTCTGACCCAGCTCTTTCTTGACCCGAATCCGGATCGCGCACGACGTGCCACCGAGGCAATGCTGAAAATGACGAAGATCGATATCGCCGAGATGGAACGCGCGGCTGATGGACTCTAAGGCGCTGGGATTCTGCTGCATCAATGACAATTCCCATGGCCAACCAATTCAAAATCAACACCCCATTGTTAAATAAGTACGAATTTATCTTCACATCATGGTGACCTCAGACAAAGTCGGTAATCTTGGGGACCGGAAGCTGACCGGCGTTCATAACGGATGATGCCTGGCTTTCGACAAACCCCGACTACGGAAGAGATCGTATGTGGAAAGTATTTCTCGGATGCGGTGCATGCATGGCAATGACAGCAGCCGCAGGTTTCGGACTCGCTTTTGCCGACGAAGTCGAAGTCACTCTGGACAAGCTGCCAAAAGCCGTGGCGGATGCGGTCAAACAAAAATATCCCAAAGCGGAATTCGTCAAAGCCACGCAGGATGAAGAGGATGACGAGATCGAATATGAAGTCACCTTGAAGGAAAATGGCAAGTTGATCGACATCACTCTCGATTCCGAGGGTGACATCGAAGGCATGGAAAAGGAACTTGACCTCAAGGATTTGCCGAAAGCGGTGGCGGATGCTCTGGGGAAAAGATTTCCCAACGCGACTGTCGAATCGGTGGAAGCCCTTTACGAAGTCGACGATGGAACGGAAGAACTGAAGTTCTACGAGGTCCAGCTCAAGACCAGCAGCGGTGACGAGACCGAGGTCCTGATCAAGTCGGATGGTACAATCATTGACTCCATCTCAGAGGATTGGACGAGCGATTTTTCGGCGGACAAGGATAGCCTTGTCTCGAGCGGTAAGAACCCCTTTTTCATTCTCGAACCGGGTTACCAGATGGTCTTCGAGGATGACGACGAAAAAGTCGTGAAGACCGTCACGGACGAAACAAAGGTGGTTGATGGCATCGAGTGCCGGGTGGTCGAAGAACGAGAAACCAAGAACGGCAAACTGGTGGAATTCTCACGTAATTATTTCGCCATCAGCAAACGGACCGGCAGCGTCTATTACTTCGGAGAAGACGTCGACGATTACAAGAATGATAAAATCGTCGGCCATCACGGCACGTGGTTAGCCGGAAAAGACGGAGCCCAATTCGGTTTGATCATGCCAGGCGTACCATTAATTTACGGACGCTTTTACCAGGAGGTCGCCCCAAACGTCGCGGAAGATCGAGCGGAAATCATCGCTCTCGGCGTGTCGATCAAAACTCCTGCCGGGCAATTCAGGAATTGTGTGAAGATGGAAGAAACGACCCCATTGGAACCGAACGTCAAGGAATACAAGGTCTACGCACCCGGCGTCGGCTGTGTTCAAGATGGCGATCTGAAGCTCGTCAAATACGGCAAGGTTGAATTGCCGAAAAAGAACTGATGGTGGTGATTCACTCGCTCATCGGAGAATGGAGCATCGATTCGAGCAGGATTCTCCGATGGGCGCGTCTCTCTCTTTTTTGTGACGAGAACGGACCGGTCGAAATATCCGATTCCCGTTCTTTCCTCTCAACAAGGCCCGCACTCCAGAGAGCCTCGTTGGGAGGGAAGTACTGGAAAAATGGGCGTCATCCAATTAATGAAATCTGCCCGAAAGGGGTTTTATTCGTGATCAAGTCAAAACGTGGCTTCACGCTGATTGAGCTTCTGGTCACCATCGCCATCATTGCGGTCTTGATCGCGTTGCTCCTCCCTGCCGTGCAACAGGCGCGAGAAGCAGCACGCCGAACTCAATGCCGAAACAACCTCAAGCAAATTGGCTTGGCGCTTCATAACTATGCGGCAACCCATTCCGTTTACCCTCCCGGAATCTGTTTAACGCTGGACGGTAGCAGGTTCGGTGAATGGGGACCGCAAGCGCGACTCCTTCCGTACGTTGATCAAGCCAACCTGATGTACCAGATCGATTTTTCCCAAACGATCAGAGGGCAGCAAAAGGCTGTCGGAATGCAACGAATTGCAGTCTATCTGTGTCCCAGTGAAACAAAAGATCGTCTCAACGTCGAAAACCCTGATGATGGCAGTGGGCAGTATCCCTTGAATTACGTCGGCAACTACGGGACCTGGTTCGTTTACAATCCTTCAAACGGACAGGGAGGTCAGGGAATCTTCTACCCGAACAGCCGTTTGTCCGAACGTGATATCCTGGATGGAATGAGCAACACGATCGGGTTCAGCGAGGCGAAGGCATTCCAGCCCATGCTCGCAAACACAGGTGGTCAAACCTCAACTCCACCCACGTCGCCGTCGCAAATAGGGACAATCACGGGAGGCGAATTTGAAGATCACAATGGTCACACAGAATGGGTTGAAGGCCGAGTTCATCAAGACGGGTTCACAAGCGCGTTTACTCCCAACACCGTGATTCCCCATACCGATGGAGGCAAGCTGTACGACATTGATTTCACGTCGTATGAAGAAGCCGATTCATTGACCGATCCAACATACGCCGCCGTCACAGCCAGAAGCTACCACACACAAATCGTTCACATACTTCTGATGGACGGCTCGGTGCGCGCGATCAGTAACTCCATCAACCAGACGACCTGGCGATCGCTCACCGATCGAAGCGACGGTCAAAGCGTGACGATAGACCAGTAAATCCTCAAACGACTTTGCTTGGTTGTACTGGCTGCTTCATTTATGTTCTTGACTACGAGCCAGGCGAACTGATGAAGCTGTTCCCGCAGGCAGCAATTCAACAAGCCACTCAGATGATTAGGTGGAATGCAATTCCGTTGCGATTCAGCTCATACGCCAAACACTGCTCGTACGCGGATTCCAGCAACCCAGGGCCGAGAAATCGGTGAACTTCGATCGCACAGCCGATCACGCGATTGGAAAGTTCGTCGAATTCCATCTTCGTGCTCTTCGTGTCCTTCGTGGTAATTCTCTGCCAATCTCCACCGCCGAACTAATTATTATTCACAATTGATCGCGGATAACACCAAATTTCCGAGGATATCCGTGATATCGCAATGTTTTTCTGCCATCGCGGATATGGGTCACACGCTTGGCTGCATCAATATTCCCATCGAACGATGGAAACAGTGTGTGGCCCCAGTCATGGGCACCTGCGAATGCGGGTTACGATACGGACTGGAGTTGCCACGCATTCAACGAGTTGTTGATTTAGGAATCGTGGAAGCAAGTAACTCGACGACGCTGCCAGCGTCGGCGCAATCCTCAAAATCACTTCGCTTCTTTAACGAGCCGTTTCGCGACTTCTAATGCGTCTTCGAACGCCCCTGTGTGTGACGCCGCGACGACTCCTTGCTGGTCAACGACGACAAAGTGGGGGATGGAATCAATGCCGAACTGCGAACTGAATTCGCCGGGGAATAGCGGCATTTCGACTTCGAAGGGCTTGAGGCGTTTTTTCACATCGATGCAGATCGGATATTCAAGCTGGTGATCACTCACCGCTTTCTTGATCGATGCCAGCTCGCTCCCTTCGAGGTGGATTCCGATGATCGTCAATCCGTTGATCTCACGCTCATCGTGAAGCACGCGAAGCTGCGGAAGATCCCTGCGGCAAGGGCCGCACCAATCGGCCCAAAAGTCCATGATCACAACTTTTCCGCGAAGCTCTGTCCAGCTTAGCGGTTCTCCGTTCAGCCAGGTGGCCTCTTCCGGAAACTCGGGGACGGGCTGACCGACCCTCGCTTCAATGGCTCGTTCGCGTGCCGCATATTTTTCCGAGGCGACGGTGTCACCCTGCACCGAACGTTTATGAGTGTCCATGTTGATGACTTCAGCACCTGCTTGCGGTTCAAACCAGAGATTCAATTCCGGATCAATCTGCTCAAGTTTCAAAATTCGCCATTCGTATTCGTACCCCAGTTTTAACTCGTCTGAAAAACTGGCCTTCCCCTCGGCAATTAATTTGTCGGCAATTGAGTCAGGATCAAAGCCCTGCTCGCTTGGTTCTTTGGCCTGATAGGAACTCTGTCGACCGAGACGAGGAACCCACACATCGCCGAATTGTGTAAAGTCAGACGCTTCATAGACCAGAAGTGCAAGCCCATCCGCTCGCGGCTCCTGACGATAGTCTCGACCCTGCAAGCCGTACCGCACCGCCTGCTCGATTCGCAAGGGGATCATTCCATATTTTCTGGAACACCACACCCGGTAGATCTGCGTAAAATTCAATGTCCCTTCGTGTCGATTCAGCGGGATCTTGACGGTGTCGTGCTGATCGATTTCCACGAGAATCGTCTCTTCGTCTGCCAGTTTTTCGTCACCAACGACATGCCACGCAGAAACTGGTAACCGGCAAATCGCGTTGATCACTGGTGAGCCGGCCTGTCTGTCGGCAGAAATCCAGGGCTTGTTCAACTCAACCAATGGGACGAAAAGATTGAAAATCAGGCGAGGCTTCTGACTGACGGAGTGAACCGTTTGGTAGGTCCCCTCGGGTCTCTTTCCACGAATGGTCGAATTGGCAAAAGCAATCTCCCTGGACATATCAATGCAGGCTTTAAACCCCGATAAGCTGGCGAGGTGACCTGTGGTGATCGGCCCTTTGATCGAATCAAATCCGGTCCACCATTCTTCCTCGTTTTTCTCGTCGAGCGAAACCATTCGAAGCTGCGCGGATGAGGCATGCATCCACATTTGTTTAAAGGCGACTGGTACAGGAATATCGTCTGTACGCTGGGTCAAACTTCCCCGTTCCACAACATCGATTTTCAGGTCCACCAGCTTTTCGGCTGCATCAATGATCGCTTGCCTGATCTCCGCAGCCTGTGCATCAAGGCCCACGACAACACTCTGGTTGACAGTATCGGGAACGGCCTGAGGAGCATTTTTCTCGGCGATTCCATCGGCCCGTTTTTCGGTGCGGGA
>JBAXBD010000358.1:0-6542 GCA_037142165.1 Schlesneria sp.
CGCATGTCCGATCAGCGGGAGTTCAGGAAATGTTTTCAGTACATTTTCCACCCGCGGCAAGCCTGGGGTATCTGGGTTACGAATATCATCAAGATGGAACAGAATCGGAAAGCCTACAGTGTCACAGGCTTCGTACAAGGACATCTGTTGCGGCGCGTCGAAGTGCAAACCGGTCTTATGTTCGCCAAGCCCCTTACACCCTGCATCCTGATAACGCTTGAGAATTTCAATCAGACCTTTGACTCCTGCAACGTGTCCGGTCCGTTGCCCCGGCGGCGTCACGGCGCGAGGATCGACGACGCAAAAAGGAATAATCCGATCGGGAAATTCCTGATAAGCCTTGAGCGCCGTCGAAACCGGTTGTGGTACTGGAGCGGACTCGGGCGAGACCAGAGGTAAAACGCAGGCACGTTCGACCTGGTGCTGGTCCATGAACCGGACGAGAAGTTCGGCAGTCAATTCACGCCCGTGATAGAACGCACCAAGATGCGTATGGATATCGATATACCGAATTCTTCTGGGCGGGACTGAATCGGCAGCAAACAGGAATGGACTTGAGCATTCGGCTGCCATCGTGGAAGCCATTGCGCTGGCCAGAAACGTTCGCCGGTTCAGATTCATGTCATTTCCCGAAATGGTGTGGTCAGGCTTTCATTTTTTTTCTTGCTGCCATTTTTGCTTGAGCTCATCGAAACCTTTCATTAATCCAGGCTGTCGAGGCTTCGACTCCACTGCTGACGACTTTGGCTTGGGAACAACCGACGGGCGATTCTCTGTTGATGGCCGATTCTCGCTCTGACTGCGAGCCGGCGACGCGGCGCGAGTCGTCGTCGTGGGTTGCGCTGCACCTGGTTGAATCATTGTCAGACCGACCCGCTTACGATCACGATCAACACTCAGCACCCACACCTTGATGACATCACCGATCGATACGATGTCATGCGGCGAACGAACGAATTGAGTCGACAACTGACTGATGTGTACAAGCGCGGAATCCTTCAGTCCCACGTCGATAAAGGCGCCGAAATCAACAACGTTCAGTACGGTTCCCTGCAACTCCATTCCCACTTCGATATCACCAAGCGACAAGACACCTTTTCGAAACACCGGTGGAGGAAGATCAGCACGAGGGTCACGACCAGGCCGTTGCAAATCATCGAGAATGTCTTCGAGCGTTGGAATTCCACAACCGAGTTCGTCAGCAAGACGGGCTGCGATGACGCCACTTAACCGCTCCTTCAAAACCGACCGGTCGGCGATCGGGCGGACATCGTCGGGAGAAAGCGAGCATCGGGCCAGCAGCTTTCTCGCGATTTCGTAACTCTCCGGATGTATCCACGTATTATCGAAAGGCTCGTCTCCGTCGAGCTTGAGAAAACCTGCCGCTTGCGTGAACGTTGCGGGGCCAATCCCTGGAACGTTCATCAGTTGTTGTCGGTTCGTAAACGACCCCTGTTTGTCGCGATACTCAACGACTCGTCTGGCCAGCAGTTGATTGAAACCAGAGACATGAGCCAGAAGCGAAGAACTTGCTCGATTGAGATCCACACCAACATAATTAACACAGGACTCAACAACCTGATCGAGAGTCTCTTTCAATTGCTTGATATTCAAGTCGTGTTGGTACATGCCGACCCCGATATGTTGCGGCTCGATTTTGACGAGTTCGCTGAGGGGGTCCTGTAATCGGCGGCCGATCGAAATCGTTCCGCGAGCAATTGCGTCCAGTTCAGGAAATTCCTGCTGAGCGACAGCACTGGTCGAATAGATGCTCGCTCCAGCCTCATTGACAACGATGTATTGAATGTCGGGAAGCTCGGTCGAGATCAGTTCGCCGACCAGTTCTTCGGTCTCGCGACACGCCGTTCCATTGCCGATCACAATCACCTGGCAGCGATGCTCGCGGATGAGACTTGTCAGTTTTGCCTTGGCATCAAGCTTCTTTTCATCGGACAGAATGTACATGACATCCACCACGACGACCCCACCAACTTCGTCGAGCACAGCAAGTTTGCAACCGGTCCGAAAACCCGGATCAATGGCCAGTACCCGTTGACTATGTAATGGGGGCTGAAGCAAAAGATTTCGCAAGTTCTGGGCAAAGACCGAAATGGCGTGACGTTCGGCTTTCTCGGTCAAATCTCGTCGAAACTCGCGATCAAGTGCCGGTTGAATGAATCGGGCCAGCGCGTCTGTCGCACAACTGGTCATTAATTCGCGACATCGATGCTGGCTGATTTTCAAATGGTCGCCCGCAACATTCATAGCCCGTTCGTCGTCCCAGTTGAAACTGACCCTGAGCGCTTTTTGCTCTTCTCCGCGATTGAGCGCCAGGATTCGATGCGGCGGAATCTTGGAGACGGGCTCCGTATATTCGAAGTAATCTCGAAACTCGGGATGAGTCTGATCGGCGCTTTTGGTTCCAAACGAGGCAAGCCGACCCGTTTCTTTCGCAACCTTCCGACAGAGTTCCCGCAGATTAGCATCATCGCCGATCCTTTCGGCGATAATGTCTGCGGCACCTTCGAGAACTTTGCCAGTGTCAGGCAGTTCCTGTTCGGCATTAACGTAGGACGATGCTGCTTTCGTAAGATCATCCTGAGAAACCGTCTGGTTCCAGATCGCATCGGCCAGAGGTTCGAGTCCCCGTTCCTTGGCCATCGTCGCACGAGAACGGCGTTTGGGACGAAAAGGAAGGTACAGGTCATCAAGCCGCTTGAGCGAATCAGCCTTTTCAATTTCCGATTTCAGTTCGGGAGTCAACTTTCCCTGCGCCTCGATCAGTCGCTGAATATCCGCAGCTCGCTCGGCAATGTGACGTAGCGATAGCACACGCTCTTGAATGGCACGAATTTGTTCTTCGTGCAAGTTCCCTGTTCGTTCCTTTCGGTAGCGCGTAATAAAGGGAACGGTGTTCCCTTCGTCCAGCAATTGAACTGTGTGCTGGACCTGGTCATATCGCAGGTGCAGTTCTGCTGCAACGCGTTTGACGTCCACGTCCCGAGGTTGTTGCTGATCCGTCATAAAGGCCATCCATGCCCATTCGGGCCTGACTCACCAGTCGTTTTTCACCGTGTCGATTCAACGGACTTGATACTCGAATCGCACATGTGGAAAAGATCGCATTTTCGCGCCGCGAGGGGAAGTGTCAAAGGCGATGTTTGCTCACGATTACGACAACTCATTAAACCCTCGCGTTGCCTGTCGCGGCACTTGCTTCAATCGCCAATTGCGAGGACACTCATTCTCAAGTTACTTTTCGAGTTCGAATATTACGGTTGGGAGTTGTCATGCGGAAGAATTCAGTCAAAGCGGCATTGAAGGCGGGGTTGCCTCAAGTCGGAACATGGTTGTCTTTAGGGAATGTGTTTGCAGCACGATTGATGGCTCGCGTGGGATTTCCCTGGCTGACGGTCGATCTCGAACACTCGCCGATCGGTTGGGACAATGCCGGACAACTCTTTGGCGCCGTTGCTGACGCAGGTTGCATCTGTCTTGCACGAGTTCCTCGGGGCGATCACGACTATATTAAGCGCGTGTTGGATGCGGGTGCCCATGGCATCGTCGTGCCGATGGTCAACACCGTTCAAGAAGCAAAGATCGCGATCGCGGCAGCGAAGTATCCTCCAACCGGCAATCGATCAGTCGGTGGCGGGATGCACGCGATGAACTTCGACACGAACGCGGGTGACTACTTTAAGCATGCCAATGATGAAGTTCTTGTCGTCCTGCAGACCGAATCACCGGAAGGGGTCAGGAACGCCGAAGAAATTTACAGTCTACCGGGTGTGGACGCGATCTTCGTGGGTCCAAACGATCTGGGATTCCAGATGAGAACACCGGATGGCAAGGACCCGTCGCCAGAAGTGTTTGAAGCCATGCTGCAGCGGATTCTCGCGATCGGCAAGAAATGCGGGACTCCGGTCGGCCTGCATGTGCAGTCTCTTGAAGACGCAAAACGACGGATCGCCGAAGGCTGGCAATTCATTGCGCTCTGCAGCGAACTTCGCTTCATGGTCAGCGAAGCACAAAAGAACGTGGAAGGCCTGGGATACAAGAAGGCAGGGGACCTTGCTCGGTATTAATCCCATTCGTTACCGGTTTCAGTCCCGATTTCGCAACTCGATTTCGGGACAGTTTTTTCTTTGAGCCAACATCAATGTGAACAACCGGGAGACAAAGTGGCAACAATTCGGCTGATATTCAAAGGCCTGCTCGCTCTTCTCATGGTCACGGCCGGGATCGGGCACTTTCTAAATCCCGATTTCTTTCTGAAGATCATGCCCCCCTATCTTCCATTCCATCGAGAGTTGGTTTACCTGAGTGGACTCTTTGAAATCGCACTGGGTATTTCGTTGTTGATACCAAAGCTCTCTCATTTGGCGGGATGGGGAATCATTGCCTTATTGATTGCTGTTTTTCCAGCCAATATCTATCTGTACCAGCATCAGGAAATTGTCCCGGCATCACCGTCGGTTCATTTCGTACGTTTGATTCTTCAAGCGGTACTGATTTTTTGGGCCTATTGTTACACAAAAAAGGAGAAGGGAGTAGTAGGCTAGACGTTCGTGACAAAATTGTCGTTTAAAAGCGTCTGCTCACCATTCCACCGATAGGCACAGAGAAACCCACCTTTGACAACACCAAAATCCAGACACGCAACATTGTCAGCCAGAACTGCGGGAAACTTGTGAATCAAACAGTAGTGGCCGAGGAAAACCGGCTTGGCAGATATCGGATAGGGAGTCGCTTTGCGGGCGACCGCTGCGTCGATGGCCATGTCGCAGTCTAGTTCGTCGGACTGGAGCGCGTATGTGCGGTATGTCTGCCCATGGGGTGACAAGTACCAGCGAGTGCGCATTTTGGTTCGTGGATGTCCGTCGTTGTCTTTCACGACCATGTTCTGTGGCAGTTTTGCTTCTTTCCCCTTGAGAACGACTTCGACAGGTGCGAGTAAACCATTGCTGCTCTGATAGACTGACTGCAAAAAGTCTGTGGTGATCCCTCCATGACCGTCGATCGCGTTGGCAACCATTGCCATCGCCGACTCATCCCAGCAGGCATGAACAGCTCGAAGTCCATCAAGGTCCAGCCACATCGGAAGGGTACGAAACCAGTTCAGACTCGATTCGAGTTCTTGATCACTGAGCTGCACAATCGTCTGAGCGTGTTGCCGGATATTCGTTGTATTTCGTTTGCGAAGAAATGTCCCTTGACGAGCCGGGTCTTCCGTATGAAACGCCAGAGCGTTCAGTTCATGGTTGCCCATGATGGCCAGCGCGGCGTTCTCTTCCACCATTCCCCGGACGATCGAAAGGACCTGCCGGATTTTCGGTCCGCGGTCGATGTAGTCACCCAGGAAGATCACTTTGCGGTCGGGATGACGATAGGTCCCCCGGATTTTCCGGTAATCGAGCCGTTTCAGCAGTTGTACCAACGCGTCGGCATGTCCGTGAATGTCACCGATCAGATCGTACATGAACTATTACTTATTCCCTCCTGAGCAGACCTGTCGATGGAGTTTTACACACGAAGTCGATTACGAATACAGAGTCTATCTGAGGCTTCTGGTCGCTTCAAATTCACACCGCTGGATTGTGACGGTATCATCACCGTGACTGGAGTGCAGATCTGCGGGAAACGAAGTCTGAACAATCACATTTCGCGGACATCACCTTGGCGGGCCGTGTTCGACGATCTCATCAAGGAATCACATGACCGAAGTCTCGACAATTACGCTGGCAATGATGCGCGAGTCCCTTTATAGCGCCGTGGTGAGTGACGCACTCGACGGGCTAGGCTACAAACGGCAGTCACCCCGATTGTCGCTGCGTCCGTATACGACGAGCGGATTACTGGTCGGACGATGCAAGACAACACTCTGGGTCGACATGGCTCATGTCGATCCCCACCCCTACGAGCTCGAACTGAAGGCCGTTGACGAATGCCAGACCGATGATGTTCTGATCGCGGCTGCGGGTGGATCTGTCCGTTCCGGAATCTGGGGCGAATTACTCACAACTGCGGCGCTCAATCGTGGATGCGTCGGCGCCATCGTGGATGGTGCGATCCGTGATGTCAGCAAGATTCGTGCGCTGAATTTTCCCGTATTCGCGAGATCGACCTGCGTTTACGACAGTTTGAACCGACAACGCGTTGTCGATATTGACGTACCGATCGAACTGGATGGAGTTCATTTTCATCCAGGCGATCTCGTATTCGCCGATGAAGACGGGGTCGTCGTTGTTCCGCAGATCGTTGAACAAGAAGCCATTCGGCGTGCCTGGGACAAAGTTCACGCAGAAAATATCGTTCGCGATTCGATCCGAAATGGATTGAAGGCGGCTGAGGCTTTTGCCAAATACGGCGTTCTCTGAAAGTCGAGGCAATCCCCTGAGGCAACGCTGTGAAACATTTTTTTCGCCTTCAGTTTGATGTGCGTCTGCTTCGGAGTCCTCGGAGAAGCAGTGGCTTGAAATCCAGGCTCGTTGTGTCGCTCGGCACTGCTTGACGGAAGACCGTCAAGCAGTGGCACGGTTTTC
>JBAXBD010000359.1:0-6522 GCA_037142165.1 Schlesneria sp.
CCACCAGCGACAGGCGCTCGCCAGACGATTTTTGGATCTTTCGGAAGAGTGTCAACAACTCCCGTCTCGCGCCATACATTGTCGCGCTTCAATCCCATCCATTGAGGCCAGTCATCGGCATGAACAACGGTCGTACCGAGAATTGTCAGACACAGGCAAATACGAAGCATGATTCGATTCCGTGAGTAAAAGAGACATCCCGCTGGATGGTAGCATCCGTTGCCATCACTCGTCACCCAAGATGATCAAAACTGCGTTAATACGATCTCAACGCCTCCAGAAGTCGGTCGACCTCCGATAACGTGTTGTAATGCATCAGGCCTACACGAACGACACCCTGTGGTTCCAATCCAAACGCTTCCGATACCTGCAACGCATAAAAATTGCCGTGTCCAACAAACAAACCCGATTGTCCCAGTCGATCAGCAATCTCAATCGCCGATAGCCGTTCATGGGTAAAGCTGACTGTTGGCGTCCGCTCGTTCAGGCGTTTGCGATCCCTCAGGCCAAGGATCTTGATTTGAGGAATGGCCTCGAGTCCTGTCAGCAGCGTCGAAACCAGGTCTCGTTCATAGTCTCCAATTGCAGAGAAGGCAGAACGCAAGGACTCACGAAGCGATGCCGAAGAGGAGCCAATTTGTCGACCCAAATCGCCAAGATAATCGACAGCCGCTTTCGCTCCGGCGATCCCTTCGAAATTCTGGGTCCCTGTCATCCAGCGACCTGGTAATGATTCGGTCACAGGCCGCAGCTTGTAGGGTGTCAGCGATCTTAAAAATGCGGGTCGTCCCCAAAGTATCCCGATATGCGGCCCGAAGAACTTGTAGGCCGAGCACGCCAGCCAGTCACAATCCCACGCTGTGACATCGGGAAGCGAATGCGGTGCAAAATGGACGGCGTCCAGAAAGACCTGTGCACCAACAGCGTGCGCCTGCCGGCACATTTCAGCGACAGGATTCACCGTCCCCACAATATTCGATGCACATCCCATCGCAACGAACCGGGTTCGTGACGAAAGCTTCGAAGAAAAATCCTGTAAATCAAGAGTGCAGACTGCTTTGTGGAAGTCGATATATTGGACGGTGGCTCCAGCGTCTCTTGCCGCCAGGACCCACGGAGTCACATTCCCGTCATGATCCAGTCGCGTCACGATGATTTCGTCACCCGGCTTCCAAGACTTGCTGATTGCTCGACTGAGCGCGAATGTCAGCGTCGTCATGTTCGCACCGAAGATGACCGATTCCGGGTCTGGTGTCCCAAGGAATTCAGCCATCGTCGCGTGCGCGGATTCCAGCAAGGCATCACTTTCACGAGCGGTGGCGTATCGGCCACCTCGATTGGCGTTGGTGTGTGCGAGGTAATGTCCGATAGCATCAATCACCCGCTGAGGTACCTGACTTCCACCGGGACCATCAAAAAACGCAACCGGCTGACCGGCCACCAAACGTTTGAGTGCGGGGAATTGAGCGCGACACCAATCGACGGGGAACTCTGTCGAGGACTTCATCCATGTCTTCCGTAATCAAGTACGTTCATCGAATCATGGAACGGACGATAGTCTTCGGCTTCCAGATTTGCCACATTATCGGAAGCGAGATTCTTCCCGGTCCATTTCCGACAAGGTTTTTCTGATGGCCACGCCCTCAATCATTTGCATTGCCGATCAGGGGTCGATCGGATTCGAGTATGGGCGACTTGAGGTATCGATTGTCTGTGCAGGGGACAGCCTGACGGGCTGGAATAACAACGGGCCACTTCAGTACTGGCCGTTTCCTACATATCCTGACGTCCTGCAGAAACTCTGTGAGCCGCTTGGTTTGCGAGTTGCGAATGGTGGGATTGCAGGCGAAGTCAGCGACAATGGTCCAAAACAGGTTCGCGACTATGTGAAATTGTTTCCCAATGCTCGTTACTTTGTAGTGGGAATGGGAACCAACGATCTTGCAATCGTCCCCGACACGGCAACCGCGAGTCGCGGAATCATCAATAACTTGGACCAGATGGCGCAGATCGTTTTGAACAATGGGATGAAGCCGATTCTATTCAACGTACCGCATGTCAACGAGGCGGTATTTCCAGGTCACATGGTGGAAATAATTCGCGGCAAGCGGGAATACCACAACCCACGTTTAAGAGCCTTCTGTGCCGACCGAGGAATTCCCCTGGCCGATGTTTGCTCACGATTGAGCGACAATCACTTCGGCGACAGTTTGCACCCGAACGCCGAAGGTGCCCAAATTATTGCAGCAACTGTCTTCAAGGTACTCAACGTAAATTAGGCTTACGCGTCTGGAGTGAAGTCAAAAGTCTCGTGAAATCGAGTGCACCTGGAATTGAGTTCGCAGGAGAATGACTTAATTGTTTGAGGACGCCGCAGTGATACAATCTCTGGAGACGATAGCGGGACTCTGTAATGAATTCCAACCCTCAAGCAAAGGAGATTTGTGATGTCCGCCCTTTTCATCACTCTTGTGTTGTTTAGCCAGGTTGGCGTTCCCAATCCCCCTGCTTCGGCTGCCGTGGTTCCTTCGCCATCCGCGACTGAAAGCGTTGACGATCTCAGGACATGGTTGTTGGCTCGACTGATTGTCGACATGTCTTTCGATGTGCAGAAATCTGGCGAGGTCGAGAGGATGCTCAATCGGATGGATGAGCGACAGATGCGCGCTTTGGTTGACGCGTACAAAGAAAAGTCAGAACGAAAGGCTCAGTCGTCAGTGGTCCAGAAGGAAACTTCCCAGCAGCAGTCGCTGGATCAGGCTAAGCTCGACCTGCAGCAGGCAGAGGCCTATCGAGACCATTTAAAGCGGGAGTATGATCGCTCGCTTTTGCAGGGTCATATGACTCAGAATCTGGTGTTCCAGAACGCCGTAAACTCGCAGCGAATGATGTACATGACCAACGGTCCGATCGGATATAGTTCGCTCGGTTATGGTGGACTGGGTTACGGAGCAATGAGTTACGGTGGATTCGGCTTCGGCGCTCCAGGCTTTGGAGGTCCAGTCTTTTATGGTCCGGGAATGCGTGTCTGGTAACTCAGTCAATCAGGAACGACGGCAATTATGGCAATACGGTTTCGCGTGCTGATGACGGATCGAGCCTGGCCAGATACCGAGATCGAGACTGCCATTTTACGGGCCGCAGACGCGGAACTGATTGAAGCACCGGCGACGGACGAGGCAACATTGGTACGTCTGGCTGCGGATGTCGATGCGATTGCCACGACGTGGGCTCGCGTGACCTACGTGGTCATACGAAGTTCGCCACGGTGCCGAATCATTTCGCGGTTTGGCATTGGACTCGACAATATTGCAGTTTTGACCGCGACAGAGCTTGGCATACCAGTCACAAACTGCCCGGACTACTGTGTCTCAGAAGTTTCTGATCATGCGCTCGGCTTGATTCTGGCTTGTGCTCGTCGCATCGGTTTCTTTCACTGGCGGACCAAGCGTGGCGAATACAATCTTGGTGCCTCGACGACGATGCGACGATTGTCGGGGCAGACCGTTGGGCTGGTTGGACTGGGACGCATCGCACGCGAATTAGTGCCCAAACTGAGGGCTCTGGGACTCAACGTTCTGGCAAACACCCCATCAGGTTCTGACTACGCTACAGGATGCCGGATGGTCGCGCTGCCCGAACTTTTGGAGCATAGCGATTTTGTCTCGCTCCATGCTCCGCTCGGTGCCGAGGCCAGGCATTTGATCAACGCCGAACGGCTTAGTCTCATGAAGCCCACGGCCTATTTGATAAATACATCCCGTGGCGGGCTCGTTGATCCAAACGCGCTGTGGGAAGCGATACAGAAGAATCAGATCGCGGGAGCGGCACTGGATGTGTTCGAGCCGGAACCCCCAAACTTGAGTGATCCGCTCTATTGCGATGAACGCGTAATCGTCACACCTCACGCCGCATTCGTCTCGGCCGAATCGTTGATTTCCATGCGCACCCAGGCCATCGAACAGGTGGTGCAGGCGCTTCGTGGGGAGCGGCCAAATAATGTCGTCAACCCGCTTTTTGAGAAGGCGCTGAAGCGCATGCAAAGCGAGTAGTGGCAGGTCCAGCCGCCGACCGAGTTGCTGCTTGTCATGGAGTTCGTAAAACACATTCTTTTATCGGTTGGAATTGCCGCTACGTGGCTTGCTGCGGATTTCTTCCTTCTGGGAACCTCAATTTCAATTGACATTCGCCCCAGTGCAGTCGATACTGGATATCGTTATCCACATGTCTGCATAGTGAGGAGAAAGCAATGGCGAGTGTAATTTTCCTGATGTTGCCTTTGTCTGTCCTGTTTGTTTTCGGGCTGATGGCTCTGGCGTTTGCCGATGTCGCGTTTCGCGAAGTTCGGGTGGCATCTGGTTCTTATGGAGGTGGCTCCGGTCCTGTACGGAATCAGTCCCCTCTGGCGGATATCTATTCAAGTCTAAGTCGAATGACTGACGACGTGGCTGACCTCTCGAATCACGCGTCCAGTGCTTGTGAATCCTTTGTTCCTGCTGTCACAAATATTGAAGCGAATGCCATCGCCGAAGAACTTCGCCATCGCCGTGACGGCGAACTTCACCGGGTCATGGAACGGTCGCGAAATCATGGATGTTCATGTCCGATGCTGACCCAGACCGGAATGTGTGCCTGTTCAATCGCCCGCCCTTTAGCTTGTATCGGTCGATGTACGTTAGGTGGTGATTCACCAGAATGGGTGCAAGGTTTAGGAAGTTCGGTTTCAGAGGCGTTTCGACATCATTTGGAATCGCGTCAAGTGAATGCCGAAATCCACCGACTGGATGATGCGTTGGTATCGCTGATCGACCATGCTGGTAAACGCCTCGCCTGAAAATGTATGGATTGGCCTTAGCACTCGATTGAAATTCCTTTAAGGGTGAAATCGCGATGAATCGGCGTGAATTGCTGGAATGGGTCACTGGTGGGCTCGCGACAGCCGTCGCTTCAGTAGTTGGCTTGCCGGGGATAAATTATTTCCTTGGGGGAACTCAGCAGGAACCATCAAGTGAATCTCAATTCTCGCGACTTATCAAAGTAAAGGATCTAGTGCCCGGTCGTCCGATGATGGTTCCCGTCATGGGACAGAAGGTCGATGCCTGGATTCAGTCTGATCAGCAGGCTATCGGTCGCATCTGGCTTGTCCGAGAGGCGGACGGTTCGTCGTTACCGGCTGGATCTGCAAACCAGACCGTTCGAGCTCTCAGCCGTATCTGTCCCCACATGGGATGTCAGGTGCAGGCACCGTCGGGTGGCAAGAGCTTTGTTTGTCCCTGCCATCGGGCCACATTTGGCACTGATGGTCAACGACTGCCCGATCCAAGGACTGGCGAACGAAACCATGTGCCGCGCGATCTGGACGAACTCGAGTGTCGACTTGTTCGGGATGACGAAACTGGCGACAATTGGGTCGAAGTGAGATACGAAAAATTCAAAACAGGTCTGGATCACTGTGTCGTTGGTGCCAGACGCAAAAACTGGAGGCTGGTAATGCAATCATGGGTCGACTGGCTCGATCTGCGTCTGGATTATCGCCTCATCCGCAACCGAATCAGTAATCGAATTCTTCCGAATGGCCCTGGCTGGGTCTATACCAGCGCCAGTTGTCTGTTGTGGCTATTGGTGATTCAGTGCATCACAGGTCTGCTTCTGATGGCGACGTACTGTCCGTCAATGACCAGTGCGTGGGCGAGCGTACATTTTATCGACCAATCTTCTGCAGGCCGATTTCTTCGCGGAATCCATCATTACGCGTCACACGCCATGATTATTCTGTTCGGCGTGCATGTTTTGCGAGTCCTTTGCACCGGCGCTTACCGAGCCCCCAGGGAACTGGTCTGGATTACGGGGCTGCTTCTTTTTCCCTTGATGATCGTCTGGACTGTCACGGGTAACCCTCTTTCCGTCAGTCAGAAGGGGATTGCTCAAATCCAGGTTGAAGGAAATATTCTTGGATCGACCCCGGTGTTTGGGCCATTTCTACGGCGACTCTTATTCGGTGGCGAGGAAATCGGCAGTCTTACGCTGACTCGCCTGTATTTTCTTCACGTGGGATTGTTACCCGTCCTCGTCGGAGGCCTGTGCTTTATTCACCTGCAGCAGGTGATCAAGCATAGTCCTTTTCGATCACCTGATGACACTGAGACAACATCAACGCCAGAGCTTCTTACTTACTGGCCGTATCAGTCCGTGAGAAACATGATCAGTCTGGCGGTCATCGTTGGGATCATCAGTTTTTTCGCCTGGAAGGACGGTGCGCCGCTGTATGCCCCGGCAGATCCCAACCTGGCCTTTTCCCCTCGACCCGAATGGTATTTCCGCTGGCTGTTTGAATTGCGTCGACATTTTTCCGGGAATACCGAATTCATTGCAACGATGGTCATTCCCTCGGCTTTTCTTTTCGGATTCATGGCGGCACCCTTTGTTGATCGCATTCGTTCACACTGGCTGGCTGTGGCGTGTCGCCTGTTGATCGTTGCCGCCTGCCTGGGAGGATGGTCCTGGCTAACCATGATCTCGTTC
>JBAXBD010000360.1:0-6514 GCA_037142165.1 Schlesneria sp.
GACCCCTGATTCCATCGGAGCATATTGCTGCCAGACAATCCCACCCTTCAGGTCCATCTTGGCGAAGGTTTTCAGGTGCTGGTAAGCACAGACGTACAAGAACTCTTCGCTACCTTCCTCACGAATCTCGATGCCGTGACCGCCCCCTTGAAACTGAGCACCGAACGAGCGGATATATTTCCCCTCGGAATCGAATACGAAAATCGACGGGTGATCCTTCTGATCGGCTCGCCCCTCATGAATAACATAAAGATTACCCGACTTATCGATCGCAACATTATGCGTCGTCTGCCACGTATACTTGTCGGGCAACTGAGGCCATTCGTGTTGAACTTCGTACTGATATTCTCCTTCGCCAACGATCAGTGGCTTATCGGTCTTTGCGGCGGTGAGAATCATCGGAGCGCTAATTATGGCTGCTGTCCCTGCTGCGGCTGTGGACAGAAATTGACGACGAGAAACGGAAGTATTTGATGGTGAAGGCATCGACCGGTTCCTTAATCGTTAAAGCGTCAAGTGACTTACTTGGAAATCTTGATATTGCAATTCGACAGAACAGGAAGCCTGATTACTTTGACGGCGGTTGGCTCGAAAGCTGTACTAGAGCTTCAAGTACCCGACTTTGCTGAATCTCAGACAACTTCAAAAAGCGATGTCGTCCATCTGATGCCGGCGTGAACTTCGTAAAACCATCCGCTTCAACCACAATAGTTCCAGGCGGCGAAAGATCGAAATAACCTCGTTCGGGATGAACTGCGAAAAGAACACTCGTTAAATCCCACGTCGGACGGTTGTGTGGTGGTGGTTCGTAACGACGGTAGGATTCGGCGACCGGGTGATCCTCCACATAGCCGTAGTCCTTTACAATACTCTCCGCCGGATACGCGAGGGCGATGCCGATTTCGAATCCGCTCCAGACGACAGGTGTGGGCCATTCTTCGGACAACTTTTTGCAATTGGCGATGTCCTGGACAACATTGTATTCACAGTAATGCGTGTTTCCATTAATTGGAGTAAAGGCCCCCGCCATCACAGAAAGGCTTTTTACTTTTTTGCGGATCAGATCCATTCCCGAAAGGGGCGAAGCGTCGTCCGACTTCGAATCAAGCAACCGTGCAAGGTTGGTCGAAAATCCGACCTGGGCAATACTGACCGACCCATCCGGTTCAGTCGCAAGGAGCTTTCGGAGCAACGCGACCGCTTCCGGTGCATCACGATTACTGAGAAGATCATGGGAATACCGAAACCGTGATTTACCGTTCTCGGTAACCATCTCGGCAGCCATCGGCAGAAATTTACCTGGTTCGGGAGTCTTACCAGGACGAACGACCCCTATCGGTGTTTCGCCGCGAAGATAAAACGTATTGATTGCGTCAACGAAAGGACCAGCCAGATCACTATCCTTGGTAATAGTCACCCCTAACAAACGACACGCCCCACGAGCCTGCAGGGAATGGATCATCCCCAAGGCCAGAACGTCGTCGACGTCGTTGCCAATATCCGTATCGAAGACGAGCCGAACGGGTTCCGCCGCAGGACAAACGGCCGGTCGGGCCGTGATTACCGTCATCAAAAGCAAAGAAAAACAGGGCAAGCGCATCGCCATGGGTCAAAGTTCCTACATTGAGCCGGGTTCGTTAAAGTCCACCTCATCCAAGCCAGAATGTTATGGAACGCAGAGAACTGCAAGTGAGACGCCAATTTTGTCGAAGAAACATCAAAAAAGTCTGAAGACATTTTCAGGCAAAAAGTTGGTAGAATGCTGATAGAATTTGGTAAACTTCGTGCATGCATGTCGGTCAGACGAATTTGACTTTCATCAAACAAAAGTTCGATTTTCAACTTGAGACGACAGTTTTTGGAAAAGCATGAACGAGCGATTAGTGCCGTTTCGGAAATTGGTTGTACGGGCGGTCGTATCGTTCTGAATCTTATCGTTGGGGATGATTAAACCATGAATCAATATTGGTCTCGACATTTGAGCTTGCTATTGTTGGCAACGGTTGTAGTTGTCTCTCCAGTTCGGGCGTTCGCGCAATCGCGCAGCATGATGATGAACCAGGCGAGGCAGAATTATCAGCAACAGATGAAGATGCAGGCTGAAGAACAGAAGGCGATGGAACTTGCTGCCCAGCAAGCTGCAGCCGCTGAAGCGGCTGAACAAAAGCGTAAAAAAGATAATCACGCGAAGGCCAACCGAGCGCGCATGGAAAAAGAAGCAAAGCGACGCGAAGCGGCCATCGCGAGAATGAAATCAGAAAACTCGAGCAAAGAAGTGCCCAGTACGAGCAAGGGATCGGCAAACGCCTCCAAATCGACTTGGGTCAAAAATCCACAATAGACAGCAGGTTTGAAACGTACGCAGAAGGTTTTTTTGAAAGGCCGACGTTAGAATTCCGGGCGTGGATTCCCAGAGATTACTCCTGAGCTTACTTTTTTTATTGCTCCAAACCAACCAACGGGCCTCCTGTCCCAGGCAATTGTCCTTCCAACCGCAGGGCAATTGTTGATCGCAGAGACCGCGCGAGCCATCCATGACATTGTCGATCATCATACCGGTCTTCAACGAGGCCGAAAGTTTGGTCGAACTGAACTCGCAAATCGCCCGCGTTGCGTCCGAACAGTCACTCGACCTAGACGTGATTTACATCGACGATGGTTCTCGGGACGGGTCTTGGATCGAAATCCAAAAACTGGTCGCATTCGACGCTCGAGTGCGTGGCCTGCGATTTCGTCGAAACTTTGGCAAAGCGGCAGCCCTGACCGCCGGAATGGCGGCAGCAAAAGGCGAAACAATTTGCATGCTGGATGCCGATTTACAAGATGACCCCGCCGAAATCCCCCGATTTATCGCGAAACTCAACGAAGGCTTCGATGTCGTCAATGGGTGGAAATTGAGACGCCTTGATCCATGGCATAAAGTCTATCCAAGTAAAGTCTTCAACTGGCTCGTTGGTCGTCTTACCGGCCTGAAACTGCATGACCACAACTGTGGCATGAAGATGTTTAAGTCAAAAGTTGGTAAAGAAATTCGAATCTATGGCGAGCTGCACAGATTCATCCCAGTCCTTGCTCATGCCCGGGGGTTCCAAGTCACTGAGATTGGCATCAACCACCGGGCTCGTCAACATGGGCAATCAAAGTACGGCGTACATCGGTTCTTGCGAGGTTTTCTCGACCTGATGACGGTCGCATTTCTGACGGGTTACGGCCAGAGACCCCAACACATGCTGGGCGCGATCGGACTGATATCATTCGGACTGGGCATTTCAGGACTAGGATATCTTGCGCTGATATGGCTGTTGATGAACATCTTCTTAATTTGGCCGCCTGAACCGATCGGTAGCCGTCCACTTCTGGCATACTCGATCGCCTTGACAATACTCGGCGCGCAAGCGATTTCGCTCGGCCTACTCGCCGAACTGATCGTGCATTACACCAGTCGACCAAGCGACACGTACAGCGTGTCTGAGGAAACTGTCAGAAAAGTTGATCAATAAATCCGGTCCGATGGGTTCGCACTTCGTGAGCGACCTCTGTATTTTATTGACTGGATAACTCCCAGACTGTGAAATCACAAAAAAATGGTACTGAGGGCACTCGTTTCGCCTTAGGATACCATTATCACGGTGGAGCTTGAGTAAGCCAAAGCGGACAACTTCGATCCATTAAGGAACTGCAAAATGTCTCATCAGTTGAATCGACGCCATTTCTTGCAAGCAGGTGCTGCTGGTATGGCCGCCGTGGCAACATCGCGCTTGTCACTTTCTGCCGACGCAAATGCTCCCTATCTCGGTTTGAAAATGGGCCTGCAGAGTTATTCTCTACGCGAATTCAAGGTTGAAGAAGCTCTTGAACAGACGAAAACATTGGGACTGAAATACTGGGAAGCATTCCCCGGTCATCTTCCAATCGGAAGCGTCCCCAAGCACATCGAAACCCAGAAAGAACTGCTGTCAAAGGCTGGCGTGAAGTTGTTTTCCTACGGCGTTCTTCCATTTGACACAAACGAAAACGCAGCACGTGAACGTTTCGATTATGCCAAAGCGATAGGAATTATATCGCTGAGCGCTGATCCCAATCCCGATAAAGCAACGTTTGATTTGCTCGACAAACTGGTCGCCGAATATGACATCGCGATCGCGATCCACAACCATGGCCCCGGCCACCGCTACAACAAAATTAGCGACGTTGAGAAAGTCGTGAAAGACCGGCATCCAAAGATCGGCGCATGCGTCGATACGGGACATTACCTTCGCAGCGACGAAGATCCGGTCGAAGCGGTGCAGCGGCTTGGCAAACGAGTCTTCGGTGTCCATCTGAAGGACGTCAAATCGCTCCCCGGCGGACAAAAGCAATTTAAGATTGCCGGGGAAGGAGACCTGAAGGTCACGGAGCTGCTGAAAGCCCTTAAAACGCTTAAGTATGAATACTGCGTTGCCGTCGAATACGAAGAAAACGCCAAGAATCCGCTTCCAGACATCGAAGCCTGTCTGAAGCATGTTCGTGATTGTGCATTGAAGGTCGTCTGAGTTCGTTCCTTCGTCGCACCAGGAAATAATAAAGGGTCAGTAACGACAAACAAACCCGTTACTGACCGTTGTTCAATTACAGTCCCGTTTCGTTTGCCTGGACGCCTGGCTGGTAATGGGAATAGACGAAGACAGGAATCTTCAGCTCGCCCAAATGGCTGTTGATTAACGGAAAGATTTCTTCCCAATCCAAGCCTCCCACACCGGTCGCCAATCGGGGGAGTGCCAGGCTTTTCACCTCACCCTTTTCCAGTTCGTGCTGAAGCCGACGCAAGCAGTGATTGACATTGGCTGTCGTGGCCCTGCCTGGTTTCGATCCGTGATTGTGATTGCCATCCTGAGTCAGCAGGCAATACACTTGTGCATGGACACCTCCCCAGAACCAAATTTCACCAGCCTTTGGATGCGTCTGATTTGCATAATGCCGAAAATCTTTGGCCATTGATGGCCATTTCTCTCTCAAATGGAGGGCCAACCCGTGATCGAAATGATCATTTGGTGCAATTCCATGGGCAATTGCTTGAGCTTTGGTAAGCAGAATATCCCCTGAGACTTCATGAATCATCGTCTTCCCTGGCTTTCAATTTGAGGTCGTTTAATGAAGTTAATTTCGCTTTGCGAATTTCACTTCGCACATCGCAGGTTCCGTTCCAATCGGCTGAATTGCCAGAAGAAGCCTTTTGCCGAATAAATACCGCCTCAAAACGGCCTTAACAAATGGTCAAGATTTTACCATTTGGCAGAAATTAGCCAGTGCGTTCGCAGTTCTGATTTTCGATTAATCAAATAGGTCATCTAGAACTTATAGGAATTAAAAGTCGGATATGACCAAGAAGATCAAGACGTCAACCACTTTTTTGCAGCCAAGCAAGACGCTATTGCGGCATCATCTTGGCAAGTGCCAACAGTTCGTCGATTGCCAATCCTGAGGTGCTGACGATTTCACGGACAGTTCAACTCCTTAAACTGGAACTCCCAGAAAGGATCGTTGGATGTCTAAGAGAGTTGAGAAAAAAACAGCGAAGCGAACTCGTCGGAGTTTCACCGACGAGTTCAAGAGAGAAGCGGTTGCCTTGTTACTTGATGGGCATTCCGCCAGCTCTGTCGCAGATTGGCTTGGCGATTTCGAATCTTCTGTACCGGTGGAAGCAGGCACAACTTGACGCCTCAGTCCCGATCGCATCATCGCTGGAAGCCCGAGTCCACGAATTGGAGGTGGAACTTCAACGAGTAATGTGGGAGCGTGACATTCTAAAAAAAGCGTTGGCCATTTTCGGCCGCAACGAGTGAGGGATGTCTATGCCGCTGTGCCAAGTATCGCGGAATCAAGTCGTGCGAAGACGAGTGTTGTCTGTGAAACATTGGAGGTTAGTCGGTCCGCTTATTACTCCTGGAGAGAAAGAACATCAACATTTCGTGAGTCCCGTGACACGGAGTTGGCTCATCAAATCCAAGTCATCTTTTGGAAGCATCGCCGCCGATACGGTGCCCGGCGCATTGCTTCCGAGTTGGCTGATCGTGGAAACGTTTGTTCTCCACGAAAAGTGGCTCAATTACTGAATTCTCAGGGGTTGCGAGCAATTCAGCCGAAATCGTTTGTCCCTAAAACAACGAATAGTCGACATCGTTTGGGATACAGCCCGAATTTGCTGATCGATGCTCCTGAACCAATGTCATTGAATGATCTGTGGGTCGGCGACATCAGTTACATTCCATTGACTGACGGACGCTTTTGCTATCTCGCAATCCTCATGGATCGGTATTCCCGGAGAATCATTGGCTGGCAGGTTGAACAATCGATGACGGAAGGGTTGGTGATCCCCGCGCTCCAGGCCGCCATACGAGAACGTCAGCGAGCACCAATGATGATCCACCACACGGATCGCGGCGGGCAGTACGCCAGCAGCCGGTACCGTGCGATCCTTCGCCGGGCCGGTGTCAGACAAAGCATGAACCGCGCCGACAATTGTTATGACAATGCA
>JBAXBD010000361.1:0-6508 GCA_037142165.1 Schlesneria sp.
GATCCGGAATTCGTAAAGATGATGCCCATACTGCCTGAGGTCGAAATGCTCGTCGTACCGGTGATCGTCCCGGTCGACGTATTCGTAAACGAGAAGATTCCTCCGCCAGATCCCGTACCGTCACCGCGGAAGCCAAGCACCGGGCCAAACGAATTGCCTGACATCGATCCGGAATTCGTAAAGATGATGCCCGTGCTGCCTGAGGTCGAAATGCTCGTCGTACCGGTGATCGTCCCGGTCGACGTATTCGTAAACGAGAAGATTCCTCCGCCAGATCCCGTACCGTCACCGCGGAAGCCAAGCACCGGGCCAAACGAATTGCCTGACATCGATCCGGAATTCGTAAAGATGATGCCCGTGCTACCTGAGGTCGAGATGCTCGTCGTACCGGTGATCGTCCCGGTCGACGTATTCGTAAATGAGAAGATTCCCCCGCCTGATCCTGTACCGTCCTGGAAAACCGTCAATGCTGCGGTTTGAGGGCTGCCGAGTAGAACTCCCGCATTCTGTGCATTGATCGCGGCTCTCGGGGTACTGATTACGTTCAACCCGCTAACAATCGATTGTGCACCGATCAAGATTTGGTTCGCATCGCTGTTGGCGCCGGCCGCTGCGATAATCGCGACCCCAGTCGTCACGCCGCCTGGCATCAAAAAGGTGTCGTTACCAGAACCTCCGATTAAGGTCGCACCGCTGGCGGCAGTCAGAAGATTCGGGTACGCACTCCCGATAATTTCCGTAAAACGTCCCGCAGCCTGCACGAAGTGTTCGCCAGTGAGTGCTCCCGCTGCCGCGTATGCGATGTCTTGTATTGGCGATGTTGCCAGGGTCGAAGTGACTTGGCTCAAATCAAATTTCACGCCAAAACTGTTCATCGAAAAATCGAGGACGTTATTGCTCCCCTCGTTCGCTTGGACCGTCACCGTGCTATGAGAATCAATGTAAATTCTCGACCCTGAACTGTTAACCGTATTGATGTTGGCATTATGTTGCGCAACAACCGTCGTAAATCCCGGCCCGCCAATAATCGTGTCGTTACCAGCACCACTAATCAGATATGACGAATATTCGGCAGACAGATTACTGGCATCGAGGACATCATTCCCTGCACCCCCAATAATCGTGGCCGAAGTCACCCCGGCGCTGGCGAGCTGTGAATCGGTTGCCGTCAACGTTCCGTCACCGGAAATTGACATGGTGCTGTAGGTTGCCGCGAGTCCATGCTTGTCAACCACCTGACATTGCACGACATGAATTCCTGACGGAATCAAAGTTGAAGTGGCATTGCTGCCGATACTCGCAGCAATCGAATTTCCATCGACCGTCCAAAGATAATTAAGGGTGTCTGCCGAACCTGCCTTGTTGACATTCACCTGAAACAAATTTCCACCACTCGGGACAGCCGACGGAACGACAGTCACTTTCCCAATGGTTGGAGCGACGGCAAGTACCTCGATCGGTTGGGAAGTAAATGCAAGTGATGAGCCACTCGCGGTGTCGGTCACCATCGCCGTGACGCTGCTCGCCGTATCAACGAACTGGTGGCTCGCTTTAAACGTTCCGTCGCTGTTTACCGATGCTGGCGAAGCGGTGCCATCCCCCCAAGTGATCATCACAGCCGGGGCGACAAGATTGCCAGGGCCAGAGATCCGGCCAGTTGCCGTAAACGTATCACCTTCGTAAACGGGTCGCGTTATTGGATTGCCGTTCGCGTCGCTGAAGTTGAGTCCTCCGACAAAGACCGGAGCAACACTGGGAACAATCCCCGTGACCGTTGCTGAGCCGAATCGACTTGACTTGGGGTCGGGCGTTCGACTGATTGTGAATGTTGGTGAATACCCTGCACTCGTCGGCGCCATGTTGGCGTAGACATGCGTTACAGTAATGGAGGTGCTCGTCCCCATGCTGATAGGTTGTATTGTCGTTGAACCATCATTCCAGTCGACGGAGACCCAGTGATTCCCGAGTGACCCTGGATCGGTCAGACCAACCGAGAATGACGAGGCACTCCCCACCGGCTTGAAATTGGATGTCACCGCCACGCCGATCGAAGCCGGGGCGACTGAGATCGATTGAGTCGCCGTCAGTGGGCTGTTCCCAGAACCGGCTCCCGAGGTCAGCGTCACGGTGACATTATGCGACTCAACTTTACCGGATGTATTTGAGTACTGATGTGTTGGAACGAGGTTTGTGGGCAACGTGAACAGACCCGCATTGTCGGCGACAACCGAAATTGCCTGATTCGGCGAGCCGTCACCCCAGTCGATATTCAGGTTGTCAGTTTCATGACGACCAGTGCTGACAAATGTGACTGGCAAACTGACTGCGTCCCCTTCAGTGACCGACGAGGATGCCAGATTCAACTTCAGATTGGACGGATTGGCCGGCAGTACGATCACCGGATTCGAACCGGCTGAGAGTGTTGCTGTCCGTCCAGCCGAATCGGTGGCTTGAATCAAAACGTCGTACGTGCCGGAAGCCTTATAGATGTGCGTCGCAGTGAAAAAACCATCAACCACCGACACATTGCTTGTCGAGAACCCTGATCCATCATTCCAATTAATGGCAACAGTGATTGCGAGACCTGGCAGTGAGTCTGTCACCTGCCCGGTCAGCGAAAAAACATCCCCTTGGGTGACTGCTGCACCTGGGGCTGTGAATATCGCCTGCTGGAAGGATTCTGCTCCGCTGTCTTTCGGGCTGGCACCAATAAAAATCGCTGGACCGGCCGGCGGACCTCCGGCGGAGAGCAGCGCCCGAACCTCAAGGGCTTCAATGGCAGGCCGCAAACCTGATCGCCTTGCTTTCCGCGGTTCCGACTGCGCGTTAACCGATACCCATCGCTGCCAGAGTTGATTGCGAAGATATACAAGTGTGCCCGGGCTCGAAACCCTGCCACGTGACCAAGAAATTCGCATCAGCTTGCTCCCTTCAGACATTTCTCAGAACAATTAATCCTGCGATCCGAAGCATGGATATCCACTTATCCTGAAATTTCCGAAACGTCGCGCCCCATGATACGGAGCATTTTATTTCGCAAATTCAGAAGAAAATTCCGCAAGGAGATGATATTTGCAAAAGGGGTAAATCGCAATTCACAATGCCATCGCCTCGAAATGCCGACGGACGGATTTCCCCTGATTACAATTTGTTTATTTTGGAATGCAGCCGAATATCCGGCGGAGAAATCGACACCTGACACCTGAAAAAAGACGCAAGCAAACCCGCCACCTGAAGAACAAGAATCTTAACTAATTTTTAATAGACATTTTGTGTTTTTATTTTTTTACTTAAAAATATCTATTTTTTTTACCAAATCATAAACGCACCCGTGCTTGTCACTGCCGGACGGAACTGCTGTCAGACTCGACTGTTTCTTGCTCCTGAAGAATCGCTACCGGAACAAACAGGCAGTGCACAAACAGGTTAAACCATCTATTGTGATCAATGTGATCGGCCAACCCCTGGAAAATCACAGTCGTAACGCTCGGATCAGGATATTGTTCGTGTTTGCCCCATAAAGACGCCCTCCCTAAAGAGAACGCTCAAAGCAGTTTTCTTTTTTGACGATCCTGATCTGCCATGGCATCGGACTTCTTCAAGCTTAAGAGTTGAAGCACTGATTCAAGATTAAGGAATTCTTCGAAGGTGAATCCGCCTTGGCTCCGAGGTTGTCCGTTTTTGATAGTCGATTACTGACAACAATTGAGCGATCATGGCGACGCTGGCCTGAAGCGAAACCTCGTTGTTTTTTCAAAAAAGCAGCGGCATGCCATCAAACATCGTTTCACGGAGGCACTGCTTGACTTAAGACAACAGCAATATCTGATTGGTCAGGCGGTATTTTCTCGAAGAAAAACGCTTCAAAGCGTTCCTCGAAAGAGTTGCCCGCGTTCCCCGATCATGCCTGAAAACAGGGAAGGGCTAACCGCTGGTTGAATTTGTCTCGCCCGGGCTTGGTTTTGCTTGAAGTACAAAACGGTATGAATGAAAGCGCTCGACTGCTTTGCCTGCATCTTCCCAGCTATAGGGGTAGTTTCCCAAGTGGTAAAGTCGCATTTGCATGTCGACCCAAATATCCATTCCGGCATCTCGTACACGACGGCTGAATGCAAAATCTTCGCAAAGATAGATCGACTGATTCCCGTCAGAGATGATCATCGGCATAAAAAATGGAATCATGCCGAAGGATTCGTTTGTGGTACAATGCGGTAGCTGGCTTCCTTTCACAATGAGTTCATATGCTCGACGACGGACAAGCAGCATGCCTCCTGGGGCGTAAATCGCTTTTCGGAACGGAGCATCCACACCAAATTGCAGTGTTTCACCAAGACTGGCATAAAACTGCAAAGCCAGTTCCCTCACCCCCTTTTTTGCATAAACCCCAGTTAAGACAAGTGGTTTGTCTTGTTTATTGGCAAGAACATCTCCTCCGGCGGACTGAATATCGGCAAACGTCCGACCGCGCAGCCGGTCGACTTCGTCAGGATCGAAAACGATGTCCGCATCGATCCAGAGGGTTTCTTCGAAACCTTCCGACAGCGCCTGCGTTGCCAGGCGACTGCGGGCAAAATCAATTGCCGAGCACCCAAACGACCTCCAGACCGGATAACCGCGTCGCTCCAGTTCGCGCAACGCTTGCTCCGTCTGAGGCTCGATATGGTTACCAACCGGGACGAGTACCACGCAGGTTGCCGGATCGGAACTCATCGCCGATTCTTTCTCAACTGATAATCCGTTAAACGAGATCGAATGACTTTAACATCCACATGGCTCGCACTGCATGCGCCGTTTGGTTCAAATAAGAGAGTCACAGTCACTTCTGCGGACTGATGTTTTAAAAACAGACAGATCATTGTCCGATCAACTTCTGAAACTTCTTATCGGCTTTGATGGCTTCAAAGTCCGGCTCTCCAGCAAGATAGGCTCGGTCGCGATATCCATTGGCGACAGCATCTTCGATCCGCTTCAACGCCTCCTGCTTCCAACGTTCGATCGCGTCGAAATCGGGAGCGTCGGAACACCGTTCCGATTCAGCCGATGCTGACCAGACGCGTGCGAGATCAATCAACAATTCCGCATCGACGGTGACGCTCCGCTTCAGAATATCTTCAGCAAGTTCTACAGCCTTGACTGGAGGCCCGCTGAATGGCGAGACCAGCGCCAGTGCAACTTGCTTGGTGATCGCTTCGCTGTCGGCGTCGACCATTTGTTGAGCGACCTGTTGAGACTCGGCATACAATTGCCTGGCCCTGGAAAGATCACGAGATCGCAGCAACCCAGCGAGCCGAGCGAGCGATACTTGATGTCGATTGCGGCGGACTTCCAGACTTGGATCATCCTGGTAGAGCTCGCGAGTGATTTTTACTGATTCCTCGTATGACTCCAAAGCCGTCTCGAGTTGACCTCGCTGCCGCGCGAGATCACCAGCAAACACGAGCGCTAACGATAGCTTCGTCCAGTTTTCACGTGATCGGTCCGTTTCGGCGACCTGTCGGACATTTTCGAGAATGTAACGTTGCTTGTCTGCGGCTTCCTCATCGCGACCAATGGAGGCAAGAAGAATCACATGAAGCTGGTCCTGGTCAGATAACATCGCGCGAAGCCGTTGTTGCTCACGAACCCATTCCGCCTCGTCGAGGTGCTGGAATGGACCCTTGCGAAGAATTGCCATCGCCTCATTGAAGTGACCAAGAGCGTGTTCGATGACTTCAAAGCCTTCCTGAACCCGTCCCAGCTTTTTTAGCGTCAGGGCGTGTTGATAGCCTTGAATCATTAACTGCGTCAGAGTGTCAATTCGCGGAACAGAACCATGTTCAATATCGAGAATTTCTGGTTTCGGATGCTCCAGGATATCATTCAGGATGCGCTGCGATTCTTCTCCGAGTTGGCGTACTTTTTCCATATCGCGACGGATACTGACGCGAGCCTGAGCCTGACGATAAAGGAGCATTGTCAGATTGAATCGCGTGCTGTCAGTCGATTGCGACACGTTTCGTTTTCGCAAAATCGCTTCAGCCGCATCAAGATACTTAATCGCCTTGGAAGGCTGCCCAAGCTCCAGCGCCGTCAGATATTGTTCTTCAAGAACCCTTGCCTTTTCGAGACCTGTTGCCAATTCAAAATCATCCGATCTGTCCGGTAACAGATCCAGTTGATTTGAGACAATCCTCAGCAGTTGCTCCCTGACCAAACGTAACTTCGCCTCGGTGATTGGAATTGTTTCGCGAATCACGAACAGCATTTTTGCGATCGAGTCTTTAGACTGAACCGCCGTTTCACGTGCAAGTTCGGCATTTTTATCGGATTTGGCGGCATTTTCCCTGGCAGTCGTTGCGAAACCATCGGCAAGGTTTTTTGCCGCGACGGCGATGTTCTTTTGCTCCTCGATATGATTTTCGTAAACATGTACATCTCCTAGCCATCCCATCAAAATTCCTAGAATCATTGTAGCTTCTTTTGCCAAAACCATCAGCAATAATGCATAGCTAGCTATATTAAAAGGCAC
>JBAXBD010000362.1:0-6503 GCA_037142165.1 Schlesneria sp.
AGGTACGTCCCTGCGCTCAGAACGGTTCCGTCACCCTGAATGATGAATGCCCCGTCGATCAGGGCGTATTCTTTCATTGTCTCGCTCAAGCTGGGGTCGAGGACGTTTCGAAGTTGCTTTGAATATCCATGAAACGGGTTCAAGACCAGTTGTTGAGCGTTTCGGAGGACATTTCGCGCGTCACCCACGACGAACATGCAACCGACCGGATGTGCTTCGCGACCTTCGGCCGCGATTTCGACCGCCAGCGACAGAACCCTGAGCATGACGGCGGGACGAACGATGTCGATTCCCCGACGGTTCTTCTCAGACAGCATGGCCCGGAAATGGGCTTCGGGCTTTGTGACGGTGATACTGTCGAGCCTTCGTCCATCGGGGCCAGTGACACAAATCACACTCGTTTTTTCGTGCAGCAGGTTCTGCGATGAAGCGAGAAGTTGCCCGAGATTGGCTCGGTCCATGCGGGAAAGTGAAGCGTGCAAGCCTTCAAACACGTGCGTATCTTCACGATCGATATGAAAATCTTCGCTATGCTCGGTGGTGACGATCAGCAGCCGACCCTTCCACTGAGACAGCGAATCCCACGGCACGCTTTCCAGTCGGTCGATGGCGATCAGTAATGCCTGTGCGCCCAGCGATTCCACCAACTGCATCGCCTGCTTGACGATGACTTGAGTTAAGCGGGGAATTCCCGGAAAACGGACGGGTCGCTGATCGGGCTGAATCCCCGCTTTCGCCAGCAGTAACGTATCGATCGTCTTCGTATCTTTCGCATCGATCAATTGCTGTCGGAACTCGGGCAGCTTCAGCAGTTCAGCAAGCCCCGCCAGAACTTCGACATGCGTTTGCTGCAGTTTGCGTCCAATGACGAGCAGCACAACGAGTTTCACGCTTTGGCCGCTGGGGACGCCATAGTCGATCCCTGTTCGGCTTCGGCCAAGGACGACGCGAAAATCACCTTCCCAGTCGACAAAGGCGTGTGGCAGAGCAAAATCGCTGGAAACAAGGGTCTGGGCGGCAGCTTCACGTTCTTCGATGGCTTGTAGAACGGTATCCGGAGCGATCCCTTCGTCTTCCCAGTTCGCGGCTTGAACAAGCGCTCGAATGGCGGCAGGACGCTGTTTGACCGTCAGCTCCACAATCCGAATCGCACTGACCAAATCGCCAAAATCCAATGTTTCGTCTCCGCTCGACCGTCACAAAAGATCACGCCGGCAAAACCACCAACGGACTTATAGTTCAAGCCACTAAAACATGGCAACCGCGCTCGACAGGATATTGCAAATGAATTCATCCTTGTTGGCGCGTTTCGTCTGCCGCAAATTCTCTGTAATGTGAAAGACAACTTTGTCAATTTCCAAATCAATGTGTCACAGCTTGACTGTCTTCGGCCAAGCTGTGTTCTTCGACTGACAATATGATCCCGAAAAAGAAGACGACACTGCTTCTGCGAAGACTCCGAAGCAGTGGCACAAAATCGTAAATTCGAAAATTGACAAACCTTAACGTTGTTTCGACGGACTCAAGAATCAATAACAGCCCGGGGGATTGGCACCATGAAAACAGCCACAGGATGTACGGTCATCTCGAATGGATCGGTGATTTCGGGAACAGGTGCCGGACCGATTCCTGACGCGACAGTGATTGTTCGAGACGGACGCATCGAATATGTCGGCCCGACGAAAGAGGCTCCTCTGGTCGAGCGATCCGCCTCGACCATTGATGCGCGCGGTGGGACGATCATGCCGGGATTAATCGAATCTCATTTCCATCCGACTTATTTCAATATCGAGGCCCTGGAAGATCTCGACATCAAGTACCCCGTTGAATACGTCACGATCCTGGCTTCTTGCAATGCCAAGCTGGCTCTCGAATGCGGCTATACGTCGGCTCGAAGTGGTGGCAGTTTGTTTAACGTTGATGTCTGGCTGAAGAAGGCTCTTGAAAGTGACTTGATTCCGGGGCCACGCATGGCCACCAGCGGTCGCGAGATTTGTAGCGTTGGCGGACTGATGGATTGGAATCCCGACTTTCGCAAGATCGGGATGGAAGGGCTGGTGCTGCTTGTGAACGGTCAGGATGAAGCACGAGCTGCCGTGCGGAAACTGGTCAAAGATGGTGTTGAGTGGGTGAAGACGTATCCGACCGGCGACGCGGCATCACCTGATTTGAATGATCATCACACGTTGTGCATGACGTTTGATGAAATGCACGCGGTCGTGGCAACAGCTCATAATCACGGATTGAAAGTCACAGGCCATTGCCGGGCCACCGAAGGGATCAAGAATGCGTTGCGAGCGGGTTACGATACGATCGAACATGGAACGTTCGTTGACGACGAAGCACTGGAAATGATCCTGAAACGGAATACTCCGGTGATCCCAGCACTCTACTTCGAACTGGCCAGCATCGAACGGGGACCGGAATTCGGGTTGCCTCAACGCGTCATCGACGGGCATCAGGAGACTCTCGAAGGGGGTGCGGAGAGTGCTCGCCGAATCCTGAAAGCCGGCGGTCGACTGGGGATGGGGGGTGATTATGGGTTTGGTTGGAACCCACATGGTCACTATGCCCGTGAGCTTTCGCTCTTCGTAAACTACGTCGGATTCACTCCGCTGGAAACGTTGACCTGTGCAACGAAAACGGGTGCAGAGATCCTTGGACGCGAGCACGAGTTGGGAACTTTGGAAACGGGCAAGCTCGCCGACGTTCTGGTGGTCGAAGGAGATGTGCTGACCGACATCACCATTCTGGAAAACCGAGAACGATTCATCGCGGTGATGCAAGGGGGAATCGTCAAGGCAGGACAACTGGTTACAAGGTGACTGCTGATGGTGCTTTGGTTTCCTATACCGGCGATCGCTGACAGACGCTTTTGAACTCTCTTGCGGAAGCCTGAATTGAATATGCGGCAATTGAGTTAACCCGCTGGTGACAAAAGCCCTTACGAAAAAAATTGTGAACCGGTTTCGAGCTTTCGATTAATTTGATTGACATACATAGAAGTGCAATGCATAATGCTTCTATGGAACTTACCAAAGAGCTGATGGGAGCGTCAGTCGCTCCGCTGATACTCGCGATCCTGAAGGATGGTGAGAGTTATGGCTATGCGTTGATCCAAAGAGTTCGAGCTTTATCAAGCGGCGAAATCGAGTGGACTGACGGAATGCTCTATCCCGTTCTTCACCGATTGGAAGAACAACAGTTGATCGAGTCTTACTGGAAGACGGCAGAGAACGGCCGGAAACGAAAGTACTACTTGATGAAAGACTCTGGCCACAAAGCGCTAGCGATCCAGCGCGAACAGTGGCGTCTCGTGAGCCAGACATTGAACCAGCTTTGGGGGGATGCAACATGTTCGACTTAGAGCACCAGATTCGTCAGTGGCGTCGCGGAATTTCGATTCGACTTCCAATCCATAGTGACGCAGTTGCCGAGTTAGAGGATCATCTCAGAGAAGCCGTACAACGACACGTCCAGAATGGCATGACGCAGGAAGCTGCGTGGACAAAAGCCATGGAAGAGTTGGGAAGCCCTGATTCGATTATGATCGAATTCAACAAACTGCCAGGCTACGCTGTTTACCGATGGTGGCCGGCAAGAATTGTCATGGGGACGTATTTCATTGTTGCGCTGCTGGCGTCGTCGTTCATCGTCTCGCGACTGCTGACGGGTAAAATTGACATGTTGTTGGCGTTCCACGTCTTGACGATCACCCTCGGCTACGCAGCAGTGTTCTCCATCAGTGCGATCGCTGCGTGGTCGGTCCTCTCGCGTGCCTTCCGGGGATGGTCAGATACCGAAACGGAAGTACTCAGCAGAACAACGTGGTACGTAACCGTGTCAGCCTTGGTGCTGACCATTCTTGGGATGGTGTTGGGCGGATTCTGGGTTTACAGCCAAACTGGCCAATACTGGTCGTGGAATCCGAAGGAAATCGGCGGCGTGACTCTGGTCGCATGGAACGCACTCGTGCTGCTTTTGCTCTATCGAAGAAAAAGCGAGCGTATCGAAATGGTGCTTGGTCTGATGGGGTGCGCTCTGGTCACGCTCTGCTGGTTCGGACCGATATTCGTGACGAGTGGGGCGTTGTACGGTCAACGTGGTAGCGAGATGCCGGTTCGAGTGGCTTTCATCGAGATCGCATCGCTGCTTACTCTTTTGAGCCTCGTAATGCTTCCGGCAGGACATGTGCGGTTCCGGCGTTGATCAGGCCAGGGACAGCCAATCAGTCGGCACATTAGTGAACTTCAAAACGACGTCGCACCAACGTATGCCGGAGCTTCTCTGACGAAGGCGACCAAACGACGGAGAATGACCTTCAGTGGTGCTTTCCGTCAGGCGCATCGCTATAATTCAAGGGAACTGCCGAAATCGTCCCGCCTGGTTGCCCACCCGACTCGATCGTTGATTCGGTCGTGTATTGCCTGATCCTGCCTTTAAGACAGAGTATCGCCGTGTCAAAGCTCAACGCAATTACTCCGTTCGGTGTCGCGTCTTCTGGTTTGCTGGTTGCCTGCTGCGTGACGATGTGTGGCTGTGACAAGGTCGAGAAGATCACGAGCTATCCCGTCGTGAAGCATGAATCACTGCAAACTTCTGAATATCTTGCCAACTTTGAACGGGCACATCCCAAGCCTGAACGAATGATCGGACTGGTGGTGCCACGAGCGACCACTCTGTGGTTCTTCAAGCTGCAAGGAAGTGTGGAAGCGGTGACGGCTCGCGAAAACGACGTGCGAGAATTTCTGAAGACTCTGCAATTTCCTTCAAACGAACAGGTGGAATGGACATTGCCCGCGGGTTGGGAAAAATTGGGTGCGAGTGAAATGCGGTATGCGACGCTGATACTGGATGGGGAACCGCCACTCGAAATGACCGTGACGAAGTTTCCCGGCCGCGACGATTTACCACAAGCCGAGCAGGTCGTCATGAACATCAATCGCTGGCGGGGGCAGTTATCACTACCCCCGATCAGGGACGAGGACCTCGACGATCAATCTGAGCAGATCCCGATCGCAGACGGCAAGGGTTATTGGACAAGCCTTGTCGGACGACCACGTCCCAAACCCGCTGGGATGACACCACCTGCACAGGCAACCAGTCCGATCCAGGCGAATGCCGAACCAGCCGCCGAGAAATCAGCGCCGGCTTACAAAACACCTGAAGGATGGACCGAGGGACCTTCCGCAAAGTTTGCCGCAGTCTCACTGCAGGTGTTGGACGGGGACAAGCAAGCCGTGATCACAGTAACCTCCCTGCGGGGGGGAGGAAGTCAGCTTCAAAATGTGAACCGATGGCGCGGTCAAGTCGGGCTTGGTCCACTGGCCGAAGAACAACTGGTTGCGACCGCCAAGAAGGTTGAGGTTGGTAAAACGTCAGGCAACTTATACGAAATGTCCGAACAAGGACGTTCGATCTTTGGAGTGATTGTTGAGAATCAAGGTCAGATGTGGTTTGCAAAAATGGCGGGTGATACTCCGCTGGTCGAGCGAGAACGCGAGCGATTCGTCGAATTTCTCAAGTCGCTGAATTTGTAGAAACCTGATGATATCGACTCAGTCCGTCCCTGGCGAAGCCAGAACCGGGGATCACGAAAAACCAATCAACCCCGTTCGATAGTGAGGTGTTTGATGGCAACAGGCGTAATGACATCCGGTAGTTTCGTCAGTCAGGAATCGTCGGAACACGCGCTTTGGTCTGGAATGAAACGGGTCCTTGAACCAGCCGCATCGCTGAAGCTGACGGTCGTCCTGTTTGCACTGTCGATATTTCTGATCCTCGCTGGCACTTTTGCTCAGGTGGATAAAGATATCTGGGAAGTGATCGGCCTTTATTTCCGCTGCTGGTTCGCATGGGTGCCGTTTCAAGTTTTTTTTCCGCCGTCATTCTTTCCGGACGATCCGGTAAAGGTGTCTGGTGGAATCTATTTTCCGGGCGGAAAGCTTCTCGGGTTGCTGCTGGCTGTCAATCTTGTCTCCGCACATCTGATCCGGTTCAAAGCCGTCGCCACCGGAACGCGGTTGTTTGCGGGATTTGCAAGCATCGCGCTGGGTTGTCTCATGACGTGGGCGATCATTGCGGCAGGCGGGAACTCAAAGGGAATTATGGCTGAACCATTGATTCCCTATAGCACACAATGGATTGGATATCAGGGACTGCTGGGATTGGCGGCCTTGGCCGCCGGGTTTGGTTTCGTCATGCTTTGTCAGCAACCGCTGTCCAAATCGGGTGACAAATGGGTTCGACAACTCTTCTCGCGAGGGCTGCTGGCGGTTACAGGCGTTGGTCTGGCGTCGCTTCTCGCTTGGATTGTCGCACATGGCCATGCAGGACGACCAAGTGATGCATCGCTTCGAATCCTGTGGCAATTGACTCAAGCAACTGCGACTTCGATCGCGTTGCTTGGTGGCTGCTGGGTTGTGTTTGGCAAGCGAGCCGGGATTGTTCTGCTGCACGGCGGAATCGGTCTGATGATGTTTTATGAACTGCACGTCGCCCTG
>JBAXBD010000363.1:0-6500 GCA_037142165.1 Schlesneria sp.
TGGAACTATTGGGCAATCCGAGTGTAAAGTTTTTGATTGATGGAAAACCTTCGGGATGAGAATCGCGCCGAGGAATGACGTTCGGGGAATCAAAAACAGGATCGCGATCGCGATTTCGATAATACCAATCGTTTGTACGAGTTCCGCCGTAAGTCCCATGTGATCGAACATCTCTTTTTTGCCGGGCCAGTCCACAAACTTGCCTGCCGCGCTGGGGCCTATGAGAAACAGTCCGAGCAAACACGTCAGAATCCATCCAGTAATGCGTTGTGTTTTCGAGGGCATGAAATCTTTCCATTTGAATTGAAGTGTTAACTTTCACCCAATCGTCGAAGGGCGCAGCAGGCAATCGACAACGATCTCGAAAATTTCCAAAGAATTCCACTTTCGGGTCGTTGTCCGCGAGAACTGTCGTCAGATTTTCACAATTCGGACAACCGTCGAGTCAGAAAACGTCGTTCGGGTTCCTGTCGGACCAGCGAAATCGCCTGGGTTAAGGCTTCACGTGCCTCGGCAACACGTCCCGCACGGCGACAAAGTTCCCCTCGGGCCGCGTGGGACAGATGAAAGTCCACCAGGTCACCACGTCCAAGAATTGAATCAATCAGCACAAGCCCCGCTTCGGGGCCGTCACGCATTGCCACCGCTACAGCCCGATTCAGTTCGACAACGGGCGATGGGTTGATCGACAGCAGAGCGTCATAGAGAGCGACGATCTGGGGCCAATCGGTCTGATCCGCCGTCTGGGCAGTCGCGTGCACCGCTGCGATTGCGGCCTGAACGGAATAGGCCCCGAACTGACGCGTCAACAGAGACTGCTCGACAAGCGACAGACCTTCTTTAATCAGCGAATCATTCCATAAACCTCGGTCCTGATCCTCAAGCAAGATGATGTCTCCATCGACTGTCGCTCGCGCATGACGTCGAGACTCTTGCAGCAACATCAGCGCCAGCAATCCCATCACTTCGGGATGGTCAAGCAATTCCAACAGCAGTCGCCCCAACCGAATCGCTTCTCCGGACAGATCGGCCCTGGTCACGACTTCGCCGGATGAGGCCGAGTATCCTTCGTTGAAGACCAGGTAAATCACAGCCAGCACCGACTCAAGTCGCTGCGGGAAATCGTCTGCGGTGGGAATCACGAACGGAATCCCGGCATCACGGATTTTCGCTTTACCGCGGACGATCCGCTGAGCCATCGTCGCCGGCGCCGTCAGGAACGCGGATGCAACTTCTTCGGTCGACAAGCCACAGACCTCGCGCAATGTGAGCGCCACCTGGACCATCGGATCGATTGCCGGATGGCAACAGGTGAAAATCAGCCGCAACTGATCGTCTTCGATCTCGTGACTGGCACGTTCGGCGTTGGATGACGCGACGTCTTCGATCCGCCGGACAATTTCCGTAGCCAGCCCATCGAGCCGACCGCGTCGTCGCACGGCATCAATCGCCTTAAACCGACCGGTCGAAATCAACCAGGCACGGGGATTATCGGGAACGCCCGATTCGGCCCACTGAATCACCGCCAGGGTGAAAGCCTCGTGCATTGCTTCTTCAGCGAGATCAAAATCCCGCAGCAACCGCACCAGCGTGGCAAACACGCGACGCGACTCCAGGCGGTAAACCTCGTCCACGATTTGTCGAGTGATCTGGTCGGTCGGAACGGGCATGGGATGATCGCCCGGTGAAATGGGACTCTTGCACTGCTTGATGAAAACTCGAAGAAATCAGGATGAGACCTGACGTTACCATGTCATGGCTGTCGGGAACCCCGCTTGCGCATGTCATTTCTTCGCTGCGCGCCTTACGGCAACGACTTTGCCGACGATCCGGAAATCGTCTTCGGGGCCGACAGGGATAGGCTTGAAACGAGCGTTTTCTGGTAGAAGCGAGATTTCGCCGTTGCGATAATGCAAACGTTTTACCGTTGCTTCGTCGTTCAGCAGTGCCACGACAATATCACGATGATCGGCCAGTGGTTGCTGTCGGACGACAAGCATGTCGCCGGAATGGATTCCGGCGTCGATCATGCTTTGTCCCGAGACCGTGAGTGCAAAGTGTCGACCGCTTCGAACCGATGCGGCATCCACAAGCAGTTCACCCAATCGGTTTTCGGGTGAAAACATCGGGATACCGGCCGCAACGGTCCCCAACAGCGGAATTGCGACCAAACCGGCCAGTTGTGGTTCGTCTGCAGTTCGTAAAACCACCAGACTCCGTGATTTTCCGGAACTACGGCTGACAAAGCCGTTTCGCTCCATTCGCTGAATCAGCTTGTAGATACTGGCGACCCCTTGTTCCAGGTGATCGGCCAATTCGCGCAGCGTGGGAGACATCCCTTCGCGATTGATATGGTCCTGAATGGCAACAAGCAGGCGCTCTTGCGACGGCGTCAGTGTCTCAATAATCGGCCGACCTCGTCCCCGCTTCGGCTCGGACTTTGACGGGTCGGCTTTGGGCGGCTTGGACTTGACGGGTTTCACAACGGATTTGGACAATCGACATCCTTTTTGATTATGAACAAATCATTTGCTGTTAAGCAGCAGTCAGACGCGAGTGGTCGGCCCTGCTGGATTCTGGAGGCGGCCAAAAATCATTCGACCGGCACTGTTCTGAAGCATGCTGGTCACGACGACATCGATCTCTTTACCCAGCAATGTCGATGCCTGTTCACAGACGACCATCGTCCCGTCGTCCAGGTATCCAACACCCTGACCAAACGATTCCCCTTCCCGCATCACTTTAATATGTAGCAGTTCTCCAGGCAAATACCGTGGTTTCAACGCGTTTGCCACGTCATTCAGGTTAATGACGTCAACACCTTGAACACTGGCTACTTTGTTCAAATTGAAATCGTTTGTCACGACTCGACCACTCATTCGTTTTGCGAGAGAGACGATCCGCTGATCGACGGTATGGTCGAGATCGTCCTTTTCCCGGACTTCGAGCATCCGAATTTCGACTTTGGGTTTCTGCTGAAGTTTTGTGAGCACATCCAGACCGCGCCGGCCGCGAGTACGTCGATTTTTGTCCTGACTGTCGGCAATATTTTGCAATTCTTCGAGAACGCAACTGGGAACGATTAATTCTGTATCGAAGATACTTGTGTCCATCACATCCGCAATTCGTCCGTCGATCAGGGCACTGGTGTCGATGATGAGAGGTCGCCCACCTTTAATCTCTTTGGCAAACTCGACATACGGAATCACAAACCGAAAATCGTCCTTGGTTTGCAGCAGGAACGAGATACACATATACGGCAACATGATCCCGGCGATACCGCCAATCACACGGGCGTAAGGATTCTCGCCCTGCAGATTGTTTCCATCAGCATCCTTTTGAATGCCGACGCCGATCGATGTCATAAATGCCTGAGCCGCATATTGCAGTTGAAATGCCAGAAGCCAGCCGACTAAAAGCCCGAAATAGATGGCAGAGATCACATCCAGTCGCTTCCGTGGGAACAGAATGTCGATGAACGTGACAATTTGAGTCAGCAACATGATCAGGATAAACGACAGCGCGGCATACTTCTTGATAAATTCAGGAGCCATCGGATTTTGCACCAGGGCAACCGCAGCTCCTGCACAGATCAGGACATATGTAACGCGCAGAAATATTAACATATCGAAACCCAACCCTGAGGTGTTTAATTTTTATGCTTTGGAAGAATGCGCCATAGTATAGACGACACGTCGGGGTCTCACCAGTACAGAGACATCCCAGCGAGATTCGCATGGATTGTCAACGATTTAGGTTTGGGGCCTGTGCCACAATCCGTAGCTGCGGCTTCCAGCCGCAGATGTCAAAACGGGGACGAGGCTGGAAGCCTCTGCTACAAAAACTCTTCCCCGCGAGAGTTTTGTAAAACCGAGCTGGTCAAGGTAGTCTTTATTCATGATTGATTCGTTGCCCACTACAGGATCGGATTCCACGGTTGTTCCTCCCGACACGTTCACGGGTGAATCGACAAGTCTTTCGTCGTTTGGTTCACTCGGGCGGCAATTGGCACAGGCCCTGGATCGATTGCAGGAGCAGTCAAAATCACTTCAATTGGAACCGCTTGCCGGCCGCGACTGGTTTGACCTTCTCGTTCGTAAACTCTTACCACAGCTTGAAGATAACCCTTATCTGATCGTCGCTGTCGTGGGAGGGACAAATATCGGTAAGAGTGTCGTTTTTAACCATATCGCGGGTTTTCGTGCGAGTTCGAGCAGTCCCCTGGCTTCAGGCACGAAGCATCCTGTCTGCCTGATTCCTGATGGATTTACGGCTCGGCATGATTTGCAATCGCTGTTTCCGGCATTTGAGCTGAGACCCTGGACTGACAGCGACGAAGCCCTGGCCAGTTACAGTGAGCACTGTCTGTTCTGGCGAACGAGTCGTGATGTCCCGCCGAACCTTGTCATTCTGGACACACCCGATGTGGACAGCGACGCTCCCATCAACTGGCAGCGAGCCGATGCAGTTCGACAGGCGGCCGATGTGCTTGTGGCGGTTTTGACGCAGCAAAAATACAACGACGCGGCGGTCAAGCAGTTCTTTCGCAAGGCTGCGGAAGAGGACAAGGCCGCATTGATCGTCTTTAATCAGGTCGAACTCCCCGATGACGAGCCCTATTGGCCGCTTTGGCTTAACACTTTTTGTGGGGAAACTGGACTGCAGCCAGAATTTGTTTATCTCGCTCCCAACGACCGCAAAGCGGCAGAAGCGATTCGGCTGAGATTCGAAGAGCGAACCTGGCCCGTCAAGCAACCGATTTCAGGTTCAGACAGTCAAGATCAGCCCGTTGCACCGAACTCTGAGTCCACCCTCGTTGTAGCGCCGATCGATAGCACGCCGCCTGAACCCGTGCAGTTGAGAAGTGTTCTTTCCAAGCTTCGTTTTGACGAGATTAAACTTCGGACGCTCCGTGGTTCATTAAGAAGGCTCGTCGCGAACGAGACCGGAGCTCCTCACTATCTGCGCGACATTCAACAGCGCAGCCAACAATTTCGGGACGCAGCGGAAGTGTTTGCTTCCCGCAGCCTGATTCGGCATTCAGACTGGCCTGCCCCACCGAATTCGCTGATCGTCGACGAAATGTGGCAGTGGTGGGACGGCCATCGCGAAGTCTGGACCTCCAGCGTCCACGGGTTCTACGCGCATGTGGGGCGATGGATGAGCGGCGGTGTGCGAGTCGTTCGGGAGCGCATCTGGGGCCAGCCAGTCCAGCCTCTCGATGAATATCGTCAGGCAGAATGGGATGCCATAGTTCGCGTGTTGCAGCAGGTTTACGATCAATTGCGAGTCATTACCACCCTGGGCAACGAGCTTTTAACCAGTCGACTCGATCGACTTCTCAGTGGCACATCCTGCGAATCGGTCATTGAACAGTTGAGAAAAGAACACGACGCATTCGACTTCGAAAAATTGATCGAATCGCTGGTTAATACTGAGATGACCGCGATGCGAACCGACCGGGAACGATTGTTTAAAGTCATTCGAAATGCTGACCGGGCTGCCGCGGTGGCTCGACCCGTGCTGACGCTGCTATTGGCGTTTGGCGGCGCTTTCGGTGCAGAACACATGTTGGTCCACGCCGCTTCGCAGTCTCTGACGCACGTCGCGGTTGATGCGACTGTGGCTGCCGGAACGACGGTCGCTGGAAATGCGGCGGTCGACACTGCGACAAGCGTGCTCAGCCAAGTGAAGGCCTGGCTGCTGCAGCTGCATCAGAAATTCAAAGCCAAACGAGAAGAATGGTTGACGGCTAAACTTCGAGAACACCTGCTGGGTGACATGGTTGATGAACTCCATGCGGGAGCGGTCATTCCGGAATCCGAAGTATTCCATGAGGTCGAGAGTCTGATACAACAGTTCGAAGGCCGTCTGTTTGGTATGACCGGAACAGGGCCATCGTCTGCGAGCAAGGTGCAACTCAATCCGCCCGATGACAACCAAGCTGATTGACGAGAGTAGGGTACGCGAGTGACAATTGTGAAATCAGGTTGACCGAAAACGGCTGAAACAGTCGCTTCCAAGAATTGCAGGCCATGATTGATCCGACGCAACATCCCGGTCCGAACACGCGACTGTTTACGGCAGCCTTCTGCCCCAGTTGCCAGTTTTCCTACGTCCCTGAAAACCGACTGGAAGAATGTCCAAGTTGCGGTCAGTTGCTGAAATCAGAAGTCGATAGTTTTGGAAATACGATTCTTCATGAAGGAATGGACTCGCACGACGGAGCAAAGGGTTCCGGACCGAAAGCTTCTCAGGCGACAGAAGTCGACCAACTGATCGGTCAACAACTTGGCGTTTATGATATCGAAGCACTGCTCGGGGCAGGGGCGATGGGTCGGGTTTACCTGGCCCGTCATCGTGATCTGCGGCGAAAATGTGCTCTCAAAATTCTTCCACCAGCCCTGGCAGAAAGTGATCCCGCCTATGTCACCCGGTTCATGAATGAGGGCCAGGCGGCGGCCGCTTTGAACCATCCCAACATCGTCACCGTTCATGCC
>JBAXBD010000364.1:0-6491 GCA_037142165.1 Schlesneria sp.
TGGTCTGACGAATGGGTAGACTGTAGTTTTGGTTTAGCACGGTCAGTTCCCCCCGGGAGAAGTTGAAATGTTTTCATTTCACGGCCAGTCTCAGCGTTTTTGTGATCGGTTTGCACGTCGAGATTTCTTCCGGATCGGTGGGCTTGCGATTGGAGGGCTAACGCTTCCAAAGTTGCTTCAAGCTGAGCAGGCTTCTGCCGGACGAGCGACTGGTAAATCGATCATCAACATTTATCTCGCCGGCGGACCAACGCACCTCGATACATTCGATCTCAAACCAACCGCCGCTCGTGAGTTTCGCGGTGAGTTTCAGCCGATTCCGACCAATGTACCTGAAATGCAGATATGCGAGCTGATGCCAAAGCTTAGTCAGGTCGGAGATAAGTTTTCGGTGATCCGTTCAATCTCGGGTTTACGAGATGAACATGCTCCTCAACAAAGCGATTCGGGATGGAGCGAACAATCATTAAGAAATATGGGCGGGCGACCTGGAATCGGTTCCGTCATGTCCAAACTTTGGGGGCCGTCGCAGACAACGGCCAATGGTACCGCTCCGACATTCGTCGATTTGACCGGATGGACGAAGACAGGTTTCACGGGTCAGATCAATGCCGGGTTCCGACCTGATGGCGAAGGCCGACAGAACCTGAGTCTCAATCAAACGGTTAGCTTGCGTCGGTTGGATGATCGTAAAGCTCTTCTTAATGGACTTGATCGACTGCAACGGAACGTTGATCAATCGGGCATGCTGACCGCGATCGACAGTTATACAGATCGTGCGGTTGGCATCGTGACATCGGGCGAACTCGCCAAGGCGATGGACCTGCGTCAAGAAGATCCCCGCCAGTTAGAACGATACGGGGCAAAGAACGGTAACGAAAACCAGCGCTTTATTCTGGCTCGACGCCTGATTCAGTCGGGTGCTCGGTGTGTTTCTTTCTCATGGGGAGGCTGGGATACTCACGGTGACAATTTCAATGCGATGCGTCGCCAGTTACCACCATTAGACCAGGGACTGGCGGCATTGATCGACGACCTTGATGCTCATGGGCTTCTCGAAAACACGATCATCATGATGTCGGGTGAGTTCGGACGAACGCCGCGCGTTAATAACACAGCAGGCCGAGACCATTGGGCACGAGCATCGTTCTTCTTTCTCGCCGGGGGTGGACTACGACACGGACAAATGATTGGTGCCACAAGTCGCAACGGCGAAGAACCGATCGAACGACCGATTCACATTCAGAACGTTTTTCACACGATCTATCACCAACTGGGGATCGATTCGAACACGGTCACTCTCACCGATCCGAACGGTCGACCTCAGTATCTTGTCGAAGACAGAAAGTTGATTACTGAACTGCTTTAGGACTTACGTTCAGCCGGCAGCTCGCATTTCTAATTCGACAGCACTCACGGCGACAATGGCAATTCCTAATTTGTCTGCCAGTTCGATCACTTCGGGCTCGTCGAGAATGATCGTCTTATCGCTTTCAATGGCAAGCACTCGACCACCTGACTCATGCATGGTTCGAATGGTCTGTATGCCGATTGTTGGCACGTCAAACCGCATGTCTTGATTTGGCTTCGCCGCCTTAACGACGGTGAAACCACCCCTTCGACAGAGTTCGGCCGAACGACGGATCGCCCGGTCAGTCCCTTCAATGGCCTCCACGGCAATGACTGCCATGTCATGGACGATCACCGACTGACCAATGTCCAGTCGACCCATCTCCTTGGCCAATTCCCAGCCGAAGCGGATGTCTCGCCATTGAGACTCCGTCGGCTTACGTTTCGTCAGGAAACCGTGTTTCACGAGTAGCTCCGGACAGTAATCGAGGGCGGAATCGAAGTAAATATTATCGCGTTCAAATTCACGAATCACAGCAAGTAACAGGGTGTCATCCTTACGGTCCCGTTTTGCATAACAGACCCACATGTGGATCGTTCGCCAATCGGGCATCAATCGAAGTATTCGAAATGGCTGGAATAGAACTGTCTTTTCAATTTTTCCTGCCATGACGACACGATTGATCCGCGCTTTCTTAAACAGGCTGATCGCACGACCAACGCGAGCCAGCGGCGCTTCAACATAGGAATGGCAGATCGTACGAAGTTCGGGCGGCGCCATCCCCATGACACCGACGCCATAGACCTGATGCCCCTGGTCTCTCGCCGCTTCTGCGAACGAAATTGGAAACCGCCCGGCACCAGCCAGCAGGCCGACTCGACGTCCGCTCGTTTTCAATTCGCTGTCTGAGGCTCCGTCCATGGAGTCCAGGCCCTTCTATTCAATTCTGTAATTGGGAAATCTCATCCTGAGTTTCCGTGATATCGATGATCGCCCGATGCACTTAACCTGCAGCGCGCAGGCCATTCGCGTCGGTTGGCACTTTCAATTTCTCCAGCTCCGCCACCAGAGTGGCGACTTGTTTTTCCAAATCCTTCAATTGATCTTTCATGTCAGGCAATCGCCGCATCGCAACCACGAGTCGCTTCTGTTCCATTTCATGAGTTGCTGGGGCACCGAGCCAGGTTTCTCCAGCCGGGACATCCTTCATGACCCCCGCTTTGGCTCCTACACTACATCCCGTATGCAATTGGGCATGATCACGGATTCCGACCTGGCCACCGAGGCGAACATAGTCGCCCGACCGGCATGAACCTGCCATCCCGACTTGTGAAGCAAACACATTGTGCCGCCCGACTTCGCAATTGTGTCCAATCATGACGAGGTTATCGAGCTTTGTCCCCTCGCCAATCACGGTCGGACCGATCGCCCCGCGATCGACCGTCGTGCAGGCACCAATCTCAACATCATCGTGGATATGAACTGTCCCGAGTTGTGGGATCTTTTCGAACTTACCTGACGCGAACCGATAACCAAAGCCATCAGCGCCGATAACAGCTCCGCTATGAATAATGACCCGACTGCCGATCACGACGTCATGGTACAGCACAACGTTTGCGTGAAGAATCGTATCGTTGGCAATTCGACATCCGGCTCCGACCACGACACCGGGATGAAGATCGCAATCCGAACCGATCACGACGTCTTCACCAATGACGACACCCGCAGCCACATGACAATTCGGACCTAACTGGGCCGTTGGATGGATGTGCGCATGAGGGGAAATACTTCGCTCTGGCCGTTGACGGATCTTTCGAAAATGCGGCAATATCTTTTGAAACGCGGCTTGAGCATCCGCGACGATAATCATTGAAAAACCGACAGGTTCCGTGAGCAACGCAGCAACATTCGCTTCCATAATGACCGCACCGGCTCGACAATCTTTCAGTCGACTGACCTGACTACTGTTCATGACGAATGTGACGGCGGAGGGACCGGCTGCTTCGATCGCGTTCGCATCGTCGATCGTGCGAGCCCTATCGCCGTGAATCAATCCGTTCACCACAGCGGCCAATGTTTCCACCGATTCAGTCACGCGGCATCCTTTCCACGGAAGTCACTAATCGACACAATCACTCATGATTCAAGTACGATGTTTGTATCGGAAATTCGCAGATTCGGGCAAGACCGATCGACGGCTGGCGATTTCACAAAAAATCGGCTATTTCTAGGATCATATAAATAAGTTGAATGAGACGGGTTAGCGCTGCATCAAAGAGGTTTCTTGAAGTGTTGCGGTGCGGCTCTGAAAATCAACCCGGATTTTGCTAACTTTTGATGAACTTTAAGTGCAAGGAGCCATCAAAATGGCGGTGCGAGGCATTCGAGGAGCAACCAGCGTCGAAACGGACGTGGCTGAAGAAATTTTGTCAGCGACGCGGGAGTTGCTAAACGAGTTGCTCAAATCAAATTCCATCGTCGAATTCGACGAAATCGTTTCTGCCATCTTCACGACGTCACCGGACCTGACATCGACATTCCCTGCCGAAGCGGCTCGCGCCATCGGCATGAAGCAGGTGCCACTGCTTTGTGCGTCGGAAATCGCGGTCCCCAGCAGCCTGCCGCGCTGTATTCGTGTTCTATTGCACATTAATACAGACAAGAAGCAGTCGGAAATTGTCCATGTTTATCTGCGAGAGGCGAAACGACTTCGCCCCGATATGGCCAGCGCTCAATAAATCAACGACGGAAATCGTTACTGACTTCTGGTATCGTCCAATTCGCCAGTCCGATGCTTCCTACGCTTGAGCGCGCTGATTTCGTCGACTGAAAGAAATCCCCATCGAAGGGACTCGTCCTGGATATATTGCTTGCCGAGAGTCAGCGCCGTTCTCGCCTTGTTCAATTCCATCCCAAGATAAAACGCGTGTTCGGCAGTTAATGAGCCAACCGAGGCGTTCATCTGATCGAAAACTTCATAGGGGTCAGAACCGTGCCAGTAGCCGTCCCGGTTCATGAGGTGGATCTCCCCACCTTCGGCGAAAACGCGAAAGTTAGGGTCGGTCAATCGGCTGGCAAGTTGTCTCAATCCGTCCTCGCCGATGGCACGAAGCTTGGGATCACGAAGCATCACAAGCTGGCCTCCGAGATGTTTTGGTAGAACGCGATTTTCGACGCTATGCCGAACGAGGCGACGAGCCAGATCAAATTCGCGAACTGCCGTACTCCCCCAATTGATCACTTCCGTTGCCAGCACACTTTCGATCCTGAGTTCTTCGCATATTGCCGCCAGTAGAAAGTTAATTCCGGCACTGTCGACTTCGGTCAATTCCGTCAAATTGCCGATCCCCATCATCATCGCAGCGGACGGATATCGGCGACGCGCTTCATAATATCGCTGAAGAGATGCAGCAAAACCAAAGCCGATCGGCTCGAGCACGGGATCAAGCCGAAAGATTCGATGAGATTCCCGAAGTCGGCCGCAAGTTGCGTCCCAAGATTCAAGATCTCGTACTTCGTCAGGTATTACCACGAACTCGACCGGCAGTCCGCACGCCCAGGAAACGTTGGAACCATTACAACTCAGAACCAGTTCAGCACCCGCCTCAACGGCCGCTTCAACTTCCGACCGCTCAAAACTGTCGACGGAAACTCGAAAACCTTCCGATCGCAACTGTTTGACAGACTGAGCGATCCCGGCCCATGATTCTCCAGGAATACAGCCAAGATCGATCACATCAGCGCCCGATTCTCGATAAGCATTCGCCTGGCGCAAAAGTTCATCGGCAGACAGTCGTGGCGCGTGGTTAATCTCGGCCAGGATTTCGATTGAGTAGTCCACAAGAGACGGTGGAGGTCGACCGCCACGACCAAAGAATTCAGGGAGATCAAACAGATCTTTTGGTCCAAGGGTGAACGGAACGCCGAACTGAGCAGACAACACCGAAAGATCGCCGCCACACCAGCCAGGCAGGATGATTCGAGTGACACCCTCTGGAACCACAAGCTTCCGCTTCACCCAGTCAACATGCATCAACGCCGCGACCGAGATCCCCAGGACCGAGATCTCGTATTCAAAGCCGACTCGCTCAGCCAACGGCCGCAAAACTTCTTTCAGCGACGGTTCTGCCAGGCGACCTGTCACAAAGAGAATTCGTTCGCGCGACATGCTGGAGACTACTGACCAAGTGAGGGACACACTCAAGCGACAGTCGCTCGTCCCTGGTTTGATTACTGAATGATGTTCTCTGAACCCGGCTCGTCGACACGTGGAGTCTGTCCACCCCGAAGAACACTGTTTCCCTTGAAGAGTGTTCTCTGATCGATTGGTACCGGATTCAACCAGTCTGATTCTTGAAACTGCCCACTTTGAGCATACGCCGTCAACGCATTTTTGTAACAGGCCAGTTCAATTTGTTCGAGCGGAATACCTCGCTCTTCGGCAAGCTTCGCAGTCTTCGGAACGGCAAGTACGTCTGACTTCCCCCAGTCGGCTGAACTGTCGACGATTACCCGGTCAGCTCCGGCCACTTTCAAAATATCGACCATCCGCGCATTACCCATCTTCGTACCGGGGTAGATCGTGAAGCCACACCAGTAACCGCGGTCAAGAACTTCGCGATATGTCTCTTCGTTATTATGGTCGATGATCACCATATGAGGAGCAATTCCATGCTCTTCAATGACATCCATCGTACGATACGTCCCCTGCTTTTTATTCCGGTGCGGGGTATGGATCAGAACTGGCAAAGCGACCTCTTTAGCCAGTTCAAGCTGCAACCGCAAAAACTTTTCCTCGGTCGCAGTCTGGTCGTCATATCCGATCTCACCAATCGCCACGACCCCTTCTTTGGTTGCGAACAGGGGAAGCAGATCCATCACCTGTTCGGCAAGAGGTTCGTTATTCGCTTCCTTGGAATTGAGACCAATCGTGCAGTAATGCCGAATCCCGAATTGAGCCGCTCGAAATCGCTCGAATCCCACAAGGCTCGAAAAGTAATCCTTGAACGAGCCAACTTCCGTTCGCGGCTGCCCCTGCCAGAACGCAGGTTCGATGATGGCCCTGACACCTGCCGCTGCCATCGACTCGTAGTCGTCGGTCGTTCGAGACACCATATGAATGTGAGGGTCAATGTAAAAC
>JBAXBD010000365.1:0-6491 GCA_037142165.1 Schlesneria sp.
GGCATTATCATCGGATACCCTTCCGTTATCGAAAGTGGAAGACCTGGCAGATACCCGCCTGGCTCAAAAGATTTCGCAGTTGGGCGGGGTCGGCATGGTCAGCATCAGCGGCGGACAAAAGCCCGCGATCCGCGTTCAGGCCAACCCGATGGCCCTCTCGGCCCTTGGCCTGAATATGGAAGATCTGCGAAACGCGTTGGCTGCTGCTAACGTGAATCAAGCGAAGGGGAGTTTCGATGGCAGCAGACAGGCTTATACGATTGGTGCCAACGACCAGCTTTTGACCAGCGAACAATATCGTCAACTCATCATCGCTTATCGTCCCGGCGGTCCGATCAGGCTGACTGAAGTTGCCGAGGTCACTGACGGTATTGAGAACGTTCGACAAGCGGCGTGGATGAACGAAACTCCTGCTGTCATCGTCAACATCCAGCGACAACCGGGTGCCAACATTATCGAAGTGGTCGATCGCGTGAAGGCATTGTTGCCCCAACTTTCCGGAACGCTGCCACCCTCCGTCTCGATCAAAATCCTGACTGACAGAACGTTGACCATTCGAGCGTCGGTCGAGGATGTCCAGTTCGAACTGATGTTGACGATTGGTCTGGTCGTCTTCGTGATCTTTGTTTTCCTGCGTAACTTCGCCGCGACGGTCATCCCCAGTGTCGCCGTGCCACTCTCGCTGGTCGGAACCTTCGGTGTGATGTACATGCTCGGATATAGTCTCAACAATTTGACCTTGATGGCGCTGACGATCTCGACCGGATTCGTCGTTGATGACGCGATCGTAATGGTCGAAAACATCATGCGATATATCGAAGAAGGCGAATCGCCCCTCGAAGCATCGCTGAAAGGTTCGGAACAAATCGGTTTTACGATTGTTTCGTTAAGCGTTTCGCTCATTGCTGTTTTGATTCCACTGCTGTTCATGGGTGATATCGTCGGCCGCCTCTTTCGCGAATTTGCGGTCACGCTCAGCGTGACAATTCTGCTGTCGGCGATCGTCTCGTTGACACTGACACCGATGATGTGCGCCAAGCTTCTGCGTCATACACCTCCCTCGCAACATAGCCGTTTCTACAAGGCCTCCGAATATGCCTTCGAATCCGTGATCTGGTTGTATGGCAGAACGCTGACTGTTGTTTTACGTCACCAGGCACTGACTCAGCTTGTTTCGATCGTGACCATCGTGGCAACGGTTTATCTCTATTTGATCGTGCCGAAAGGGTTTTTCCCCGTCCAGGATACCGGGGTCATTCTCGGAATCTCCGATGCACCGCAAAACATCTCGTTCGACGCCATGGCCACGCGTCAGCTGGAATTGAACCGGGCCATCCTGGCCGATCCGGCCGTGGAAAGTTTGTCGAGTTTCATCGGAATCGACGGGACGAACACCACGATGAACAGTGGCAGGATTCAGATCAATCTGAAGCCGCTGGAAGAACGGAAAATCAGTGCGATGGAAGTCATCCATCGGCTCTCTCCGCGACTGGCTTCCGTCACCGGAATTACGCTGTATATGCAGCCGATTCAAGATCTGTCCGTCGAGACCCGAGTCAGTCGCACGCAATATCAATACAGCCTTGAAGATCCTGACGCGAAGGAACTGGGCGAATGGGCACCGAAATTCGTCCGCAAGCTGCAAGAATTGCCACAATTGCGTGACGTTGCCAGCGATCAGCAAAACGCGGGCTTGCAGGCGAACGTCGTGATTGACCGTGACACGGCGTCACGGATGGGAATCACTCCGCAGATGATTGACGATGCGTTGTACGATGCTTTTGGCCAACGTCAGATTTCGATCATGTTCACCCAGTTAAATCAGTATCGGCTTGTGCTGGAGGTGAAGCCTGAATTCAAGAATGAACCTCGCGATTTGAAAGAGATCTACATCCGCGCTCCGGAAGGGGGGATGGTCCCACTGAACAGTTTTACCAGGATTGTCGAATCGACGACTCCTTTGACGGTGAACCATCAGGGACAGTTCCCCGTGGTGACGATCTCATTCAATCTTGCCCCCGGTGTTTCACTCGGCGAAGCAGTCGAAGTGATCGCTGAAGCAAAACGAGAACTTGAGCTTCCCGCCAGTATCGTCTCGGGATTCCAGGGAACGGCGGAAGCGTTTCAGGCGTCGTTAAAGAACACTCCAATCCTGATTCTGGCCGCCCTGATTACCGTCTATATCGTGTTAGGTGTTCTGTACGAGAGCTACATCCATCCGATTACGATTCTGTCAACGCTTCCGTCAGCAGGCGTGGGGGCGTTACTGGCGTTGCTCTATTGCAAAACCGACCTAAGCGTCATCGCACTGATCGGCATCATTTTGCTGATCGGAATTGTGAAGAAGAACGCGATCATGATGATCGACTTTGCGCTGGAAGCCCAACGCAATCAGGGCAAGTCACCGCACGACGCGATCTTTGAAGCCTGTCTGCTGAGGTTCCGGCCAATCATGATGACGACGATGGCGGCACTGCTGGGTGCTGTACCGCTGGCGATGGGAACAGGTGTCGGTTCCGAGCTTCGCCGACCGCTGGGTATCACGATTATCGGCGGATTGATCTTCAGTCAGTTGCTGACCCTTTACACCACGCCTGTGATCTACTTGTGGTTTGACTGGCTGGCAACGTCGATCGGATTCGGGACGAAGTCGGGGTCGCCTGAAGGAGAGGCTGAATGAGTCTCTCTTCCCCCTTTGTGCATCGTCCTGTGGGAACAACGTTACTCACGATCGCCATTACGTTAGCCGGAGCACTCGGCTACATGATGCTCCCTGTTTCGCCGTTGCCTCAGATTGATTTTCCAACCCTTTCTGTCACGGCGAATTTGCCAGGCGCCAGCCCGGAAACAATGGCCTCCGCAGTGGCAACGCCGCTTGAACGACAGTTCGGCCGAATTGCCGGTATCGCGGAAATGACTTCCGCCAGTACGCTGGGAACGACCTCGATTACGATTCAATTCGATCTCGATCGCGACATCAACGCAGCGGCCCGCGACGTCCAGGCAGCGATCAACGCCGCTCGCGGCCAGCTTCCTGCGAACCTGCCTAACAATCCTTCGTATAAGAAAGTTAACCCCGCAGACTCGCCCATCATGATGCTGGCAGTGACGTCTGATACTTACACCAAAGCTCAAATGTTCGACGCAGCATCGACAATCCTGCAGCAGAGGTTGGCTCAAATCCCCGGCGTCGGACAGGTGGGCGTGGGTGGTGGCTCGGCGCCGGCAGTTCGGGTTGATCTGAATCCGACGGTCTTGAACCATTTTGGGATCGGACTGGAAGATGTCCGACTTGCGTTGGGAAACGCGAATGCCAATCGCCCGAAGGGTTCGATTGCCGATAGCGAACGAACCTGGTCGATTAACTCCACTGACCAGTTAATGAAGGCGTCGGAATACGAACCGCTGATGATTGTGTACCGCAACGGTGCCCCGGTTCGTTTGCGTGACGTCGCGAAGGTGACGGACTCGGTTGAAGATGTTCGTGCTTACGGAGTCTCTGATGACAAGCTCGATGGCAAACCCAACCCCAAGCCTGCCATCACGATCATCATCTTTCGGCAGCCCGGAGCGAACATCATCGCCACGGTCGACCGCATCGTAGCCATGCTGCCGCAGCTTGAGGCACAGATTCCCGCCGACATGAACCTGTCGATTGCAATGGACCGGACAGGGACAATCCGCGCTTCGCTGAATGATGTTCAATTCACGCTGTTGATCTCAATCGGACTGGTGATCCTGGTCGTGTTCTTATTCTTGCGAGATTTGCGAGCCACTTTGATTCCGACCGTTGCGGTTCCCGTCTCTTTGATTGGAACGTTTGGTGTGATGTATCTGGCCGGATATAGCCTCGACAATCTTTCGCTGATGGCTCTGACAATCGCCACGGGATTTGTCGTCGATGATGCGATTGTCGTGATTGAAAATATTACGCGGCATATTGAAGCGGGCATGTCCCCCATGGAAGCGTCGCTGCTCGGGGCAAAAGAGATTGGCTTCACGGTCCTGTCAATCAGCGTTTCGCTTGTGGCAGTCTTCATCCCCATTCTGTTGATGAACGGAATCATCGGCCGACTGTTCCGCGAGTTTGCGGTCACAATGACCGTAGCGATCGCTGTGTCATTAGTGGTGTCGCTGACGACGACACCCATGATGTGCGCGATGCTGCTCAAGGCGAAATCCGACCAGCAGCGGGGACGATTTTATCATTTCAGCGAAAAAATCTTCGATGTCATTCTTTATGTTTACGAGCGAACACTTACCTGGGTGCTTCGGCATCATCGCTTTACGATGGTCGTCACCCTTTCGACAATCGGTTTTACGATCTACCTGTTTATGATCGCCAAACAGGGATTCTTTCCACAGCAGGATACAGGTCGACTGACAGGAAACCTGATTGCAGATCAGGATACTTCTTTCCAGTCACTCAGACGTCTGCTTCAACAGTTTTCGCAAACTGTCAGTGAAGATCCAGCGGTCTCCGGAATGATCGCCTTTGTCGGTGGCCAGAATAGTGGCGCTTCGAATTCAGGGCGCTTATTCATCACATTAAAGCCCATCGAAGAACGAAAAATCAAAGCGGATGATGTGATCGCTCGCATCCGCCAGAATACCTCCAAAATTCCCGGCGCAATGCTCGTACTTCAATCGGTGCAGGATCTTCGAATCGGCGGTCGAGGAAGCAGTGCGCAATACCAGTATACGATCAAGGGGGACAGCCTCGAAGAACTCAATCAATGGGGACCCAAACTGCTTGGCGTCATGCGCAAGCTGGATGGGATTGTTGACGTGACGAGCGACCAGCAGAATAAAGGGATGCAGACACGACTGAACGTCGACCGCGCAACGGCCGCTCGCCTGGGAATCAGCATGTCGACGATCGACAATACGCTGTACGACGCGTTCGGACAGCGACAAGTCTCGACGATTTACAAATCGCTGAACCAGTACCACGTTGTCATGCAGGTCGAGCCTGAATTTTCGCAGAACCCTGATTCGCTGAGACATATCTTTTTACGAGGGCTTAATGATGCTCAGATCCCGCTGAATACCCTGTACCGGCAATCGGCAAACAATTCGGCATTGAGCGTGAATCACTCGGGACAATTCCCGTCGGTAACGATCTCATTCAATCTTGCCAAGAACACATCACTCGGTGACGTGGTTCCCAAGATCGAGCAGGCTTCGCGAGAGTTGGGAATGCCAGAAAGCATTCAGGGACGATTCCAGGGGACAGCTCAGGCGTTTCAGGACGCAAAACAGAATCAACTGCTGCTGATTATCGCGGCATTCGTCACGGTCTATATCGTGCTGGGAATGCTTTACGAGAGCTACATTCACCCCATCACGATTCTTTCGACCGTGTTTTCGGCCGGTGTTGGCGCGTTCTTAGCGCTGCGGTATTACGATGCCGAATTGAACGTCATGGCGATGATTGGCATCCTGCTGCTGATTGGCATTGTCAAGAAGAATGCCATCATGATGATTGACTTTGCGCTGGAAGTAGAACGCAACCATGGCAAGTCGCCGGAAGAAGCGATTTTCGAAGCATGTCTGCTGAGGTTTCGTCCGATCACCATGACGACGCTGGCAGCACTTCTGGGAGGCTTGCCGCTGGCTTTAGGAACCGGAGTTGGTTCCGAACTGCGTACGCCGCTCGGCATCACGATCGTCGGCGGACTGATCTTCAGCCAGATGCTCACGCTTTATACCACCCCGGTTGTTTACCTCTATCTCGACTGGTTCTGCGTCTGGTGGAGCAAGTTCTGGAATCGTCATCGTGCAGCGGGAGGTCGTTCTGCAGAAGAGGGCCTCGTCAGTGGCAACAGCATTTGAGCGACAAGAAACACGACGAGCGGAGCAAACACGAGCGTACGCAAGATGATCAGCGCCGTGGGGGGAAGAGGTATCAGGCTGGCAATACCAAGGTAACAGAGAGTCAGTAAGAAGGTGATGATCAACAGGCTGCAACCGATCGCGGTCATCTGAGTTTTAAAAATCGCTCGTTCAGACATCGGCTCGAAATGCAGTTCGATCGTCCTTCGCCGCCTGACGGAACGATGAGTGGCATCCACCGTCTCGTAACATTTCACAAGTTCACCCCAAACGTCGCGAGCCTGTTGTTCCGATGGGGCTTCTTTCGAAGAGCGTCCAGCGTCGGCCACCGACTTTGCAAATGCCGCAAGTGCCGCTTGAGCCGTCTCGGTTTCGATTCCTTCGACTCGCTCACCGGCGATCTCACTGATCCATCGACGTGATTGACCATCTCGGTGAAGCGTGGCGACACCTCGTTCACCGCGAACAGTGAGCTTCCAATCACTGGCTCCTTCCACGGAATTGATCGACCAGTTGGATTCTGGCAGTGATCGTCCCGCCAGAACAACACTCTGAATCAATACGCCTTCGTTTGAGGCAGCAGTCCGCAGGCCGGTGACTTGCTCGTAATCTCCGATCATCCAACGGGGTAAGTCGACGTCGTGTAATAACTCATC
>JBAXBD010000366.1:0-6474 GCA_037142165.1 Schlesneria sp.
GCCTCATTGATATACAGGCCGATGCCCGAGTTCCAGCCAGTCATTTCCGCTGTTCGTCTGGCGGTCGCCTCAAACGCCGCCGCATGGCTCCATTGATGAATAAAGTGAAATGCCGCGATCACATGCAACAGAAAGGCAGCACAACCAATGGACCACCAACGGCGACTCATCGTCTGCGAACCAGTCCCCTGGATTTGGCCAACGTCGCATATCAATCTTGCAACGTAGCAGGCTACGGCAATCCGGGCGGTCCAACGAACGAGAAATTCTCCAACCATATTCATTCGCAGACGAGTAAGAGAAGCGGTGAAATTGAAAAAGGTCCCGTCGCCATTTTGCCAAAGTCCCCATGAAGTAGCCGAACTTATATATTGTCAGGTAAAGGCCCCCTTCCCGGTTGTGCGACTGTGGGATATTGTTTCAATTGACCTGTGACGACTTCAAGAAATGATACAGCAATGTCTCAATCCACATCTCGATTGCAAGGATGCGAGACGACGTCATCTACCACCAGCAGACTCGACGTTCTCTGGTGGATGATTCTCTCTGGCCTGATTGGATTGTGTTATTCACGCTTCTTCGACGGAACGTATTTCTCACAGGATGACTTTGTCTGGCTTTGCTTCAGCAAATTCCATCCATTTCCGACGGAAGTACTTTGGACAGATTCACTGTGTGGCCAGTTCTTTCGCCCTCTTGGACAACTCTGGTGGGTTGTCATGCACGGGATTGCTGGCGATCGTGTCATCGCTTACCAGTTGGCAATTCTAACGGTCCATCTCTGCAATGGGGTCCTCGTTTCTAATCTGGTTAGTCGACTGATTTCCAGGGACGCAGGAATCGCCGCTTTTCCCATCTTTGTGATGAATCCCTTGTTCATTGCGCGAATTTCACCTTATTACTGCTTTATCTTCGATACTCTGGGCTTTCTGTTTTTCGTCTCGTCAATCAGACTCGCATTGGCCGGACGGGATTCAGGACGACATTGGCTTGGTACGACTGCAATCGTCGCCGCGCTTGCCGCCTATTTTACGAAGGAAACTTATTTCACGCTGCCAGTCGCGCTTGTGCTGGTCCTCGGTTTGACGAACGGAAGATCCTGGTCTTGGACTGAGCTTTGGCGATCAAGGAGATGGCTGTCGATACATCTTTCGATACATCTTATTGTCTGGACGATGGCGTTTGTCTGGCGAGGTGCGATCATTGGTGGATTTGGAGGCTATGGGCTCGCTCGTACGCGTACGGCGGGTGAATTGGGCCAACACTTAGCAGAACGGTGCTTGACGCTGGCGGGACTGACCGGGTGGTCTCTTTCGCCGCATCTGGCAAGATGGGACCGAAGCGAGCTTTGGCCAGTAATTATCGGAATGGGACTATGGGTCCTCTTGTCGGTCCTAGCATGGCGTCTGAATTTTCGGATTGGGGTCTGGTGGGTGTGGTGTTGGATCGGGATTTTGTGGGTTCCCAGTGTCATCATGACAACCTATGCCCCGGTTTCGTTTTACGGTCCGCTTCTCGGTCCAGTGATGCTCGTTACTTTCATCGTGACTCGATGTCGGCATTGGCGATGGATTGTATTAGTCATTGCCGCTGACTTTGCGATCTGGAGCCTGCTTTATTTTCATGATCGCTCGACGCTGATGAGCGAACTTCGGCAGCAGCATCGAGCACTGATCCAGACATTTCAGGATGGAAATAAAAATACCCGGTCCGGTGATCGAATTATGCTTTTGCATGGGAACTCAGACCTGACACCCGATCCGATCATCAAATACCATACTCCTACGGGGAAGTCGGCAGTTGATATCCTATTCGTGAATTCGCAATTTCCAGTCGCCTGGGTGGTCTGCAATTCGTGGGGACCTGGCCGGATTGCTCCGATGACAATTTCGCCAGACTATCAAACGGGAGTCATGAGAATCGGACGTTTCGAAGCGGTTCCACTGGCCTATCGCAATCGATGGTGGGACATTGTGACTGCAGGACCGCCGTTTCGGTTTTTCGATTGGCGCGGTGCTCAATGGATTGAAATATCACCGCCATCGCCAGCGGCAACGCGTTCCACGGAAAGCAAATAAGGGATACAACAACGATTGACATGAGATCGATACCAACGCCTACCCCGTGGTCTCCCCGATCTGCGTATAAAAATGAGAGTTTGATTGTCTTATGAAATCGTCGGTGACACGATTCGTCGTCGTCTGTAGTTTGATCGGCTCATTTAGTATCGCGATCAGCTATTGGGGCGGTGTTTTTACGAAGAACTCGCCTGAGGTCGGTGAACGTCCGACCTCGATCGATCCATTGGGCCCTGTCGAACCCGAAAGCCGTTTCGTTGGGCAAGCAGCATGCGCGGAATGCCATCAGTCAATCGTGGATCTCTATCAATCTCATCCGATGTACCGTTCCATGAGTTCCATGAAGCAGCCTGGATTTGAAGAGACGGCTGACGAAGTCTCATTCACAGCAGGGGCAAATATTGAATACCGGGTCGAACGAAAAGAGGATCACGTCCGGCACCACGAAATTCGCCGCGATGACCAAGGTGCAGTCATTTATGATCAAGCAGTCGAAGTCAATTTCTCGATCGGTTCTGGATCGCGAGGGAAAGGTTATTTGATCGAACGGGACGAGCTTCTATTCATGTCCCCCATTTCGTGGTATGCCGGAAAAAATATCTGGGGACTTTCGCCTGGATACTCGGAAGAACGACATCCTCGTTTTGATCGACGGGTGACCGACACTTGTTTGAACTGTCACGCGGGCCGAATGTCATTTCGACGCGGCGAACCAAACCGTTATCCTTCGCCCAAATTTCTTGAGCTGTCAATCGGATGCGAACGTTGTCACGGACCTGGAGAGCAGCATATTCAGTTTCAGCGAAGCCTCGAAGATCATCACCGTGAACTGACAAGCGATACCAGCAGGAACGGCTTCGCTGCCAATTCCAAGTCGATCGTTACAGGAACGGACCCGATCGTTAACCCTGCGAAGTTGGAGCCTCGGAAACGCGAAGCTGTTTGCAACTCTTGTCACTTACCGGTGGAACATAATTATCTTCGTTACGGTCGTACATTTCACGATTTTCGACCGGGTGATGAGTTTGAAGAAGTCCTCACAGCGTTTGTGCCGGATTCGCGAAGACATTCCGATCACGACTCATCCCGGGCCGTTAGCCAAGTCTCTCAGATGCGAGAAAGTCAGTGCTATCTGCAAAGCAAGTATCAAATGGGATGTACTTCGTGCCACGATCCACACCGTGTTCCTTCCGAGTTGGAAAAAATCGATTACTACCGTCAGGGTTGCCTGAAATGTCATCAAAACCAGGATTGTATGGAACCACAACAAGTTCGAGATGACGCCGAAAAGAACTCGTGCGTCGCATGTCACATGCCAAAACTCTCGGCGCATGATGTCCCACATACCAGTCAGACTGATCACCGAATTCCTCGTAATCGCTCGACGAATTCAAAACCGGTTCATGAGCATCATCATGACGCATCCTATACAGAATTACTCGTGCCGTTTGACGATTGGGATCAGAGGTTATCGGCGATCGACGTCAACCGAGCTTGGGGGATGATGTATGCTGCCGAGGCTGAAAAACGCTCGAATCAACAACTCTTTCATGCAAATAACGCTGAAGAACGGCTGATTCAGGCGATTGCTGCCAGACCCGATGACCTTGAGGCCTTGGAATCACTGGCATCGGTTTACCTGACGCAGAGGCGCCTGCCGGACGCGCGCCGGATGTTGGAACAGATTGTCCGACAAGATCCAACCAACGAGTTCGGCCTCCTGCAAATGGCACTTGTCCTTCACGAACAGCGGGATTGGTCGCAGTCGCTTCAGTATTGGGATCGCGCGCTTCAGAGAAATCCGTGGATCGCATTAACCCACGTTCAGTACGGACAGACGTTGGTGAAAGCGGGGCAGATCGACGATGCGATCACAGCAGCGCAGAAATCGCTTATCCTGAATCCAGGTTTTCTGCCAGCACACGTCTGGCTGAGTGAAAACCTTCCCCGGTTGGGACAGGTCGAAGAAGGTGCACGTCACCGCGCAATCGTTGAGCAGTTGAAGTCGAAACGGAAATAAACCGGGTTCGAATCATCACATCGACAATAAACGTCTTGATGGTTTTGATCGTCCAGGCTTGCGAATAAGGTTGGACTTGAAGATATACTCGAAAGATTATCTCGATCATGATTGCGAACGGCAGGAATGGAAATTCATTGACCTCAGCGCTTCCAAGTACAATTCGAAACGAAGGCCAACGTCCGAAGCGTATTCGCCATCGGCTTTTGACCATGATCGTCGCTGCCAGTATCCTCGCGATTGGCATTGTGATTCTCGCTGTCTGGTATCAACAAGATCGTCCGCTGCGAGAAGTCGAAGCGGAGTTGAAATCAGGCCGAACTGCCGATGCGATGACCAAAGTCGGTGCGTATCTGAAAGAGCATCCGCAGGACGTTAAAGCACTGAACTTAAAGGCAAGAATTCTGGTTGAAATCGGGCGATTGCCGGATGCGATCGGGATCTTTCGTCGAATTGGAGCCGTGGATGTCGCCGATCTGCATGCATGGGCGAAGGCACATTTATTGCGAGAAGAATGGTCCGCAGCATTGCCCGTTCTACAACAGCTACTGACGCTCAGCCCAAATGATGCCGATGGATTGCATGAGATCACGGCTTGCCTGGCCAATCTTGGGCAATCAAACAAGGCATTAAAAAGTGCCGAACGCATGTCGACGTTAAAAGGCCACGAGGCACGGGCTTTTGTTCAACTGGGAACGTTGCATGAAAATCTTGGGAACAAAAAATCGGCTGCCGAAGCATGGGGGCATGTCCTTGAGTTTTCGCCGAACGCCACGGGGCTTCAGATTCCAGCCTCCGATTTTCTGACCGCATACGGCTCAGTCCTGCTGGATATTGGTCGGTTGTCAGAAGCCATTGCGGTCTTATCGCAAAGTCTGGCTCTTGAGGAGACGGCCGAAGTCAGGCTTCGGTTGGGAATCGCATATCATCAGACGGATGAACTCGAAAAAGCAGTCGAGTCCTGGCGGCGCGCTGTCGAACTGTCACCAAAATTACGAGACGCCCGCGAGTCACTTGCTGAGGTCGCGTTGGGAAATCGTCGTTACGACGAAGCGAGACAATGGCTTGAGCCACTGCTTTCGGCACCGGTTCTGGCCAGCAGTACGACCTATTTGATGCAACGGATCTGTCTTGCAAATGGTGACCGGGAGGGGGGCCGGCAGTGGCAAACCCGTACTGCAGAACTTCATCAACAAGAACATTTGAAAACTTTGGTCAGTCGTGTCGTCGCGGAATCTCCAGACTCGATCTGGGCACGAGCGATTCGTGCGTACCGATTCGCCGAATCGGGTAACTGGCACGAAGCTGAAATGCTCATGAGCGCCGTCAATGCTGAAGCAACAGACGAGCCATTTCTACGACAGCTTGCGACAGCAATTCGTCGACGAAGCACGCTGCCAGCGTTGGATTTGCTTCCTGTTCATCATTTTCAATAGTGTGCGTTCGGCCTGCTGAAATTTGAGAAACAAAATCAACACCTTTCCAAAAATCAACGTGGTGACCCGAGCTTTAACTGCTTTCGGGGGATGCCACCGGCGGACCCAAGGCAATATTCCGAAGGGAATTCGATGTCAGGTGCACCCCTGTTGGCACCGACCTCAATGGAATTTTTTTTGTGTCATGAAATTGATGGTTTTAACCGTCGGGTGCGGCTTTTCAGGCGGTTCCGGTAACTCGAAGACATCCCCTGCTGAATCAAATCGTACTTCAGCTCAACAAACCCGCGATTCTTCCCAGCAAACGATGGGATCGTCCATTCATTTTCGGTTAATCGAGACCGCTGGAATCGACTTCATACATCGCACAGGCAACTCTGCCGATCGTCCCTTTCCTGCAGCGAATGGGAGTGGAATCGGGGTGATCGATTACGATCTGGACGGGAATCATGATCTCTATTTCGCGACCGGAAGAAAATTCCCTTTGGATCAACCGGACGAAGGATCACGCGGTAACCGCCTTTACCGCAATCGAACGAATTGGTCGTTCGTTGACGTGACGAGTCTTGCTGGTGTCGGACACCTGGGTTACAGCGCCGGAATTGCCGTTGGCGACGTTGACTCAGATGGCTTCCCCGACCTCTATGTCAACTGTTACGGGCCGAATGTGTTGTATCGCAATTGCGGCGATGGCACGTTTCGCCGCACGGATGAATCAGCAGGAGTAAATGATCCGCGCTGGGGAACGAGTGCAGCCTTCCTTGATTTCAACGGCGATGGAAATCTCGATTTGTACGTCTGTAATTATGGCAAGTGGACGTTAGCGTCGAATCAATTCTGCGGAAATCATGAAACGCACACTCGAATTTTCTGTAACCCAAAGTCCGTTGAGGCGGAGGCACATGCACTCTATCGCAACGAAGGGGACGGAACTTTTAGC
>JBAXBD010000367.1:0-6425 GCA_037142165.1 Schlesneria sp.
GCCTGAAGAAAAATGGGATGTCGTCGTCAAGAACTTCCGTGACTTGTACGGCAAGGGCGAAGATTACACCTCTCACGTTCGAGCACTCGAAAAAGCTGCCCGGGCAAAAACGGATGACCCCGCACTCAGGTTCCTGCTCGGTTATCACTACGGCTTCCTGGGCTATCCCGCCGAGGCTGTGAAGCAGCTCGAAAAATGTCTCAGCCTGGCACCGCAAGACGAAGTCTCACGTAAGTTGCTGCGAGTCTTCGACGACAAGCTGCCCAAGAAAGATGAGCTTCCGGGCCCTGGCGAACCACCAGAAACGAAAAAGCCACCGGTCCCCGCGCCCAACGACGTGGTCCCACCGCCGGCGCTCAACGCAGAACCCTCAAACGCGGGCTTGAATGGTGAAACCGTCCCCGCGCGAGGCGACAAAGAGCCGAAGTAATTTCGCTGTCAACATCGGAGGCAACCCGACGAAATCCCACCTCCCGGTGGGATGGTTTACGGTCCTTTGCACCAGCACTAGCAACCATTTATTGGCTCGGTGTCATGCAAATTCAGGAAGCCACGGTTATTGGAGCCGTCTCCTATAACCGTGGCTTCGTCTTATGCAACTTCTACTTCAAATCGATTGTGACTTTTTCGATTTTGCCACTGAATTTGAACGGGACCTGGTAGGAGAGATTCACCGGCGTGCCCGCGTCTTCGCCGACGTCGAGTGTTTCGTCCAGCGCGATGCGGATTGGCATCGTTCTCTCGATGCGTCCCTTAGCGACTTCTTTACCATCAACGCTCAATGTGGCTGAGCCACCTTTGCCGATGCCCCCCCCATCGTAGGCAAAGTCCATCTTGACCGTGTGCTTGCCTGGCGCGAGTGGTTCTTTACCGGCGATTTCGTAGTGTGCGACATCGACAAAACTGTAATGGAAGACCGGTTGTCCTTTGTCCAGGTACAGTGCCCACCCTCCGAACAGGCCACCTTGCGTCAGGATGATTCCTGATGCATCTGCTTTGATTTCCACCTCGGCCGTGAGTGACCACGACTTATTCTTGATGTCTGGGGCGGCTCCTTCCGGAATGCGGGTCATCCCGTCTGTGTAACTGAATGATTTTCGGCCCCTGGTGAGGCTTGGGCGAATGGCGGGATCAAGCCGGGTGGTCTTACTGTTATCGATTGGTAAGACATTGTATTGGGCCGCTTCGGTGTAAAAGAGAAGTTGCAGATCCTTCAGCTTGTCCGGCATTTTTGCGGCGAGATTTTCTGATTGTGAGAAGTCTTTGTTTGTATCGTACAATTCCCACGCATATCCGTTGATTTCATCGACACCGGCTCCGGCGGGATCCCAAGGGGTGTTCGGTGGAGTCGTACACGCGATCCATCCTTCGGAATAGATGGCTCGATTACCACCAAGTTCAAAGTATTGTTTGGTCCGTCGGCTCTTTGCCTTCCCGTCTGCAAAGCTGTAGGCCATGCTGATCCCTTCGATCGGCTTCTGTTCGACACCATTCACTGATGCCGGCGCGGACACGCCACAGACTTCCAGGATCGTCGGAACGATGTCGATGCAGTGGTGCCACTGTGTTCGCAGTTCTCCCTTTGCCGCAATTCCCTTTGGCCACGAAATGACCATTCCGTTGCGAGTCCCTCCGTAATGGCTGGCAATCTGCTTGGTCCACTGGAATGGCGAACACATTGCATGCGCCCACGCGGCGGGATAATGGTTGTAGGTTGTCCATTTGCCAATGTCGTCGACTCGCTTCAAGACTTCCTTCAGGTCTTCAGGGACGCCATTAAAGAACGTCATTTCGTTCAGCAGGCCTTGCGGGCTTCCTTCGGCACTGGCTCCGTTATCTCCGGCGATAAAGATCACCAGCGTGTTATCAAGTTGTCCCGTCTGACGGATTGCTTCAACGACGCGGCCGACGTTGTAGTCGGTCTGCTCCAGAAAACCGGCGTAAACTTCCATGAAGCGGGCATAGACCTTTTGCTGTTCGGCCGTCAGCGAATTCCAGGCAGGCAAGCCCGGGGCAAGCGGTGTCAGTTTACTGTCCTGAGGAATGACACCCAACTTCTTCTGACGCTCGTGTGTCTCTTCACGAACTTTGTCCCAGCCTTGGTCGAACTTTCCTTTGTACTTGTCGACCCATTCCTGTTTCGGGTGGTGCGGAGCGTGAGTGGCGCCAGGTGCGTAGTAGCAGAAGAACGGCTTTTCGGGAGCGACAGCCTTTTGCATGCTGATCCATTTAATCGCCTGATCCGCCATGTCGTAGTCAAAGTTGTAGTCAGGCTTTCCAAGGTAGGGTTCTATTGGCCTGGTCCCTTCCGTCACTGCCGGACGCCATTGACTCGTGTCCCCACCAATGAATCCATAGAAATGGTCAAATCCCAAGCCTGTCGGCCAAAGGTCAAAAGGACCCGCCTGGCTCGATTGCCAGTCAGGGACATTATGGTTCTTGCCGAACCAGGCGGTGCCGAATCCATTTTGCCTCAGTAGCTCCGCGACCGTTGCGGTATCCTTTTGCATAACGGAATCGTAGCCAGGAAATCCGGTCGCAGCTTCCATGATGACACCGGTATGGCAAGTGTGGTGATTCCGGCCAGTGATGCGTGCCGCTCGGGTTGGGCTGCAGAGTGCGGTTGCGTGAAACTGGTTGTACTTCAAACCGTTATCGGCGAGTTTCTGAAACGTCGGCGTTGAACAGGGGCCGCCGAAGGTACTGGTTGCCCCGAATCCAACGTCGTCCAATAACACAAGCAGAATATTCGGTGCGTTTTTGGGGGCCTGGATCGGTTGCGGGAAATCGGTCTTCGATTCCTTGGCCCGCAGGTTGATGATTCCTTTGAACGGTTGAGCAGGCGCTGGAAGGACACTCGACGTTGCTGAGGCCTGAGCAGAACTTGCTTTTGTTTCCTGAGCTAACGATTCAGTCCAACGGGATGACGCCGCGAACCAGCCAGACAGGCCTGCGATTGTCATCACGATCAAGGTATAGAGTTGGTCTCGTCGGAGCATGTTTTGCCTCGTTTGCGTTTTTGTTTTTCAAAAAGAAATGTCGCCTCGGAGACGATCGGTTCATTCTCGAGAGAGGCTCATCAGACGGAAAGGTTGTCAGTTTTTGTCGTGTGGGCTTTAGCCCGCACAGCATGTTGTGTCGCACGGGCTGAAGCCCATGCGACGGGTTGTGGCTCATCTTTCTCAACTTGCAAAAACTGACATCCACGCAGCGAAGATGGCTACTTTGGCCTGAAATGATTCCTTGAAGTCTCTTGGTCGTCGTGTTTTTTATGACTTAACTTGATGACGAATCGCTTGACGCCAAATTTGCACGGGCTGAAGCCCATGCTACGATCTGACGTACCTTCTAGTTTTTCCCCGGTCGCTTTTGTGCGAGCAACCATTCGTAAAACTCGGGGTTGTTATAGGTCTCGGTCCATGAGTCGTGGCCGGCCTCGGGGTAGATCGTCAATTTGGGATCGCCACCATTTTTCTTAATGGCGTCGATCATCGATTGAGACAATTCCACGGGGACGCCTGTGTCTTTGGCACCATGAAAGGCCCAGACAGGAAGCTTGGCCAGTCGTCTTGCTGACTGGACATCACCACCGCCGCAGATTGGCGCGATGGCTGCCAATCGATTTGGAGCGTGAGCTGCCATTCGCCACGTTCCGAAGCCCCCCATGCTGAGTCCCGTCAAGTAGATTCGGTCCTGGTCGACTTTGTACTTACGTTCGAGATCGTCGAGCAGCAACGACAGTTCAAACGGCTCCCACGATTTTCCTTTTGAGCATTGTGGCGAGACGACGATCATGGGGAATTCTTTTCCTGCGGCGATCAGCTTTGGTGGTCCGTGCACCTTCACTTGATCGAGGTTATCGCCTCGTTCGCCCGATCCGTGAAGAAAGACCATCAGCGGCCACGACTCTTTCTTGTCATAATCCTTCGGCAGATAGAGCAGATAGTCCATTTCGACATGGATCGTGACGTCAAGCTTTGCTGCTTTTTGAGGTTGGTCCTGACAATGGGCGACGGTCGATCCGATGGGGGATGACAACAGAGCGAGGGTGAGCAGCAAGTTGTGTTTCATTTTGGCTCTTCGCAGTTTGAGAACGGGATTGATCCCGGTGTTTGTATCGGACTGATAACGCCAATTCCAGCGAGAGCACGGCGCGAGCTTCGCCGGCACGCGATGGGAAGGCGAGGCAATGCCCGAATCGCTGACTCGATGTGTGTACCTGCTTCACAGCTCGGCGGTCGGCTTCGCCCTCCTGTGGAAATTCTTTGCGCCGTCAAACGGAAACAATTTGATATCTCGGTTTCGATGCCGCTCGATCGAAGCAGAATGAACCTTGTTCATCCGAACTCTTCAAACGTCGCTTGACTGATGTGAAGGGAGCGTCCTTCTTGTACAGGTTTCAATACCTGATCAGCAGTTTCTGCCGTGTCAAGTTTTTTCGTAGTTCGTATTCGGCGATGTTTGCCGGAAATGGGTCGAATGACGAGCTTTGCCAGGTTTTCAGAATTGTTCAACTGTCGGATTTGTAATTATAAAACGACACACTCAAATCATTATGTGGACTCTTCTCCGAACAGCTAAATCCAATCGCCGAAAATTGAGGAATGAAATGAGTGATTCTACGCTCAAGTCGTTGATGGGATTTGTCGTTGCGAATATCACGGTCGTAATGCTTGGATTGTTTCTCTTTCCGGCACATACCACTGCGGTGGGTCAATGCTATTCGACGGTGTTTGCCAACTTTGATCCGGTTCATGTTTTACAGCGAGTTGCCCTGCTTGCCGTCTGCCTTTTGATTGAGTGGCGGTTTCTGGGTTGGCAGGATTGCTCGCTCAGAAAACTGTTGTGGCCGTCACGGTCGGCATGGCATGATCTCGGAATTGGAGTCATCAATCTTTGCGGATTCGCCATCATTCTGTTTCTGTTTTTCACGGCCAACGTGATACCGGTTCTGCCAGCCAGCACGAGACAATTAGTCGGGATCGAATGGATTCGACGTACCGACAATCTTTTTTTTCAAATCGTGTTCTGGTTTGTCTTGCGAGATTTTGCACTGTATTGGTTTCATCGACTCCTTCACGAGTTCGCATTTGCGTGGGAAGTCCACAAATACCACCACTCCGCAACCGTGTTTACGATGTTGACTGCGAGCCGTGTCCACTTCCTTGAGCGAGCGCTCAGCCACGTATTCGTCACGCTGCCCCTGGTCATGCTGGGAATGCCGGGGGAACCCTTTCTCGCGATCGCAATTCTTAACGATGCGTTAAGTCGCTTTCATCATTCCATGGTGAACTGGGGTTTTGGATGGATCGGCTGGATTGTGGTTTCGCCGGTCGCTCACCGAATTCATCATTCGTATCTCCCAGAACATTGGGACGTGAACTTCGGAGATTCGCTGACCATCTGGGACCGACTTTTCGGAACCTATTACGCTGGTCATACGGTGAATACGGAAGTGGGAGTGACTGACAATCGGATTGACGACGAAGATATCGTCGGTGGATTGCTGATTCCCTATGCGTTATCGATCCGTCGGTTCGGAGATTCACTCCGAACAAATGAATGGCGGTTGACATCCGGCAGCCGACAAAATGTGGCGAATAGCGGGATCAATCTGGAAACGCACGACGATTCTGTCGCTCAACGGGCTGCATGAGGACGACGAAAGTACCTCTCGCGAAGTCGCCGAACGGTTTCGCGTTTTGAGCAAAAGCCGTAAGATTTCCGCCGCCGTCAGGCTTCGAGCGGTCATTTTATGACAGTTCGTGTGATGTATGGGGAATCGGAGGTCCGCCAACGTCAAAACGCTTGCGACAACCTCCCCGTACGGCGGATTGCCATCGAGTTATGGCATCTATCCTTTTGAATGTTTGGGAATTACTGGTCTGTCTTCTTGCTGATAATAGAGCGTCTTTGGCCGCCGAGACGACCCCAATGATCGTATCACTTGCTCAAGGATTTCCAAAAATGATCGGTTTAGAAAAGATGAATTACATTTCGATTTGCATCGTGTCCTTACTGACCGCAGGTGGGATTGCCTACGGCAAGTTGCAGGATGAGCCGACTCGATTCGAGCAAGGACTGCGGGGCAATATTGTTGAAGTCAATGTGGGCAAACCCGCGACAGTCACAATCTCGCTGGATGGACAAGAAACGTGGCTGAACCTGGACGTATCGAGTACCGCAAAAATATGGACGGCGTATGAGATCGGGCAGTTGTCCGATTTGAAGGAAGGGCAATACGTGTCATTGCGTTTAGCAGACGATCATCGCACTGTAAACGAGATTCACATCGAGGGCGAAGTCCAAGTTGTCGCGATCAAGTCTGTGACGAAGTCAGGTAAAATTACCTTTGTTTCGATTGATGAAGATGACGAACAGCGAGACAAGGAGTCGGAAGTAGAACTCGCCCCAGACGCGATCTT